>JAYVXJ010000471.1:0-1686 GCA_043785285.1 Chitinophagaceae bacterium | reverse complement strand
CAATAAGGTTAATGCAGTACCTTTTGTCGCCCTTCCTTTATCATTTGCATCAGAATAACTAACTGGCAGAGCAGTCACAGCTTCTCCCAAATCTTTTTCAATTTGTGCATATACATCTGCTTTGGATGAACGGGAGTATTTTAATTGATCGCTTGTACTGCCTATATACTTAGTAATTAAAGGTACATCGCCAAAATGTTTAAGCAATTCAAAATAAGAAAAAGCCCGCACAAATTTTGCTTCTCCAAGTAACCGCTCTTTTAATCCAGTGGTTGTAAATCCACCAAAGTCTGTAATAAATTTGATGGCAGTATTTGCTCTTGCTATTGCCGTGTACCATTTTTTCCACATGCCCGCAACGTTGGTATTATTAGACTTTATATTCCTTAAATCATCTAATGGGGCACCAAACGTCCAGTAGGCTGCCCATTGTGAAAGGCAATTATCCGCCCTGATATCCTGCCACATAACGGGGTACATATGTGTTTGAGGACCATTAATAACTTGCCACCCTATGGGATTATAAGCAGCATTTAATAAGGCTGTAAAATCAGCTTCTGTTTTTAATACATCTCCGCTTATTTCTGTTATGGGCGATTTCTCTAATAAATCTTTTTTACAGGAGACCAGTGAGAAAATTAAAATTGGAATAATAAAAAGTATGGAATAGTTGAAAATATATTTTTTCATTTTTTTTTAATTTATTTATTTAGAATCTGGCTTGCAGGCCGAACAAAAATGTTCTTGATTGTGGATAGAATCCTCTGTCAATTCCTACATCCAAAACCGATTGACCAAACGCTTGTCCTATTTCCGGATCTACACCTTTGTATTTAGTAATGACAAATAAATTTTGTCCTGTTATATAAATCCTGATTTTAGATAATCCAGTAAATCGTAATGTATTTTCGGGTACAGAATACCCAAGTGTTAGTGTTTTCAATTTGGCAAATGACCCATCCTTGACATAAAAATCTGATACTTCAGTTTGATTGGTTCCTGTACCCCCTGTTCCTAAAATATTCCTTGGGGCACCGGCCTGGCCATAAGAAACAGGTCTGTTAGAATAAGTAGCATCCAGTCTTACGGTCGCATCATAAATAGAATTACCCTGTGATCCGTATAAAAATGTACTCAGGTCAAAACCTTTGTAAGAAGCTCCCAAAGAAAACCCATATGTAAAATCAGGAAACGGGCTACCGAGAAACGTTTTATCTTTTTCTGTAATGCCCGGCTTACCGTCTAAATCTTTAAAAATAAAATCCCCCTTTGCATCAATTTTATCAAGTTTGTAACCATAGAAACTGGCAATAGGGCGACCTATATCAGTACGGGTAATTGGGGAAGGGAAAATAAAACCAATTTCACCGCTGTTTAAAGGCTGCCCATTCAAGCCTAATGAGGTTACTGTATTCTTATTGTACGCCAGGTTAAAAGAAGCATTCCATGAAAATCCATTTCTTTTTATTTTTTTATAGCTTAACAAAAATTCAACGCCTTTATTGTTAACATCAGCTACATTAGCTGCTGCAGAACCAAGACCTGTATATACCGGCGTTCCAATTGGAACCAGCATATTAGAAGTATTCTTATTAAAATAATCAACGCTTATCCCCAAAGAATTTTTAAAGGCATTGATATCAAACCCGATATTGGTTTGTGCTACCTGTTCCCATTTTACAGCGG
>JAYVXJ010000470.1:0-1687 GCA_043785285.1 Chitinophagaceae bacterium | reverse complement strand
TGATGAAGTCCATGATTTCCGGGTGGTCGAGATCGAGGCAAACCATTTTTGCTGCGCGACGGGTAGTGCCTCCGGATTTGATAGCTCCTGCAGCGCGGTCACCGATTTTAAGAAAGCTCATCAGTCCGCTGGAAGTTCCTCCCCCGCTGAGTTTTTCTCCTTCTCCGCGGATATTGGAGAAATTAGTACCTACGCCGGAACCATATTTGAAAATGCGTGCTTCCCGAACCCAAAGGTCCATGATGCCGCCATCGTTAACCAGATCATCTTCCACACTCAGAATAAAGCAGGCATGGGGTTGCGGGCGTTCGTAGGCGGAAGTGGATTTTTTCAGCTGTCCGTCCAGTTGGTCCACATAGTAATGTCCCTGTGGTTTGCCGGTGATACCATAACTCTCATAAAGACCGGTATTGAACCATTGGGGGCTGTTGGGAACGCAGGCCTGGTTGAGGATGGAATAAACCAGCTCTTCATAAAAAATCTGTGCCTCCCTGTCGCTGGCGAAATAACCATAGCGTATACCCCATACTTTCCAGCAATTAGCCATGCGATGAGCCACTTGTTTTACCGAGGTTTCCTTACCGAGGGAACCATCGGGTTGCGGAACACCGGCTTTACGGAAATATTTCTGGGCAAGAATGTCCGTCGCGATCTGGCTCCAGGATTTCGGGACTTCCACGTTGGTCATCTCAAATACAATTTCACCCGTAGGATTACGGATCACCGAACTGCGGTAATCATACTCGAACTGATCAAATACAGGTATATCTTCCCGGGTAAAGCGACGGTTGAAGGGCAAACCGTTTTCAGATTGCGTATGAGTAGCCATGAGGATGAAAGCTTTTGATGTTTTTGGAAAACCTGCCTCTTATTACCGAATTGTTAAGCAGGCAACGAATGTATTTTTTGATTTTCAATATTCCCACTCCGAAATATTAACACCTGTGGAAAAGAAAGGTTGATAAACGCTGTACCTCAAGCGGGCATTAACTGGATTGATTTATACACATAAATTGGAACGGATTCCGCAAAAAAAATTTTGGCCGGTAGGAAATAATCGATTACCTGAATATTGGTTTTCGCCCCGTTTTCAAAACCGGGAAAGTTTTCGCACATTTGTAAGAGCAACCAACAGCATGAAGGACGAGATCTACACCTCTTTACTGAATAAAAAAAGAAACCGGCGAAAATCCTTCGCTGTGCTCATTGATCCCGACAAAGTGGATTCCGCAAAAACAGCCAAGATCATTGAACTCTCCATCCGGGCACGGGTTGACTACCTGTTCGTGGGTGGCAGTCTGGTTATTTCCCACCAGCTCGACGAAGTAGTACAACAGATCAAGGCAAGCTGCCATATTCCGGTAATCCTGTTTCCGGGATCACCATCACAGATATCTCCCTATGCTGACGGGCTTCTGTATCTGTCCCTTATCTCCGGACGGAATCCGGAACTGCTCATCGGGCAACACGTGATTTCCGCTCCGATTGTTAAAAAAAGCGGATTGGAAATCATATCTACCGGATATATGGTAATTGATGGGGGCGCCCCCACCACGATTTCCTATATCAGCAATGCCAGCCCTATCCCGGCAGATAAAAATGAAATCGCCCTTTGCACCGCCATGGCAGGGGAAATGCTGGGTATGAAACTGATATATATGGACGCCGGAAGTGGCGCCAGACGACC
>JAYVXJ010000469.1:0-1688 GCA_043785285.1 Chitinophagaceae bacterium | reverse complement strand
CGGTGAGGGTCAACAGGGTCTCCAGAGAGATGCAGGGCTCCGAACCGGGCCCTTTTCCCACAACGCCCGGCCAGGTGGCATTGTGGAGCCTGGGATAATTATTTGCTTGCATATCGTTAGATTATAAAGTTGTTAAAATACCAGGTCTGGATTTCCCGGACCAAAATGTTTAAGCATTACGATTGGATCAGTAGTTGATGTATTCGTGATCTTAACTCCGTCAAGCGCAGCTTTTTCACTGATGAAGAATTCATCATTTGTCAATTGTTTGTAACGGATCAGGGAAGCTGTCTCCACATCCCATACGCCCATTTTGCCATGTCCCTGCATCAGGATGATACCATAAGCTCCCCCATCTCTGATGCTGACTGTTTTACCAGGAAAAACAGTCAGTTCCTTCGCACTGAATGCCGCTGATTTGTAACAGATCCAATTTTCATGATATCCTTCTGCATTCATTTCCTCTGGAGATTTTACAGGTTTGGGATCCATATAGCGGTTCTGATGTAAATGCGTATCCAGATTCAATTCCCAATCAATAACATCCAGCAGTTGTTCGAAATCGCCGATACTTTCTTTTGGCGTACCATTCCATAACAATTCATCCGGGATGATGGCTTCATTAACCAGTGATTGGTACATGGCGAAAACATCTGATGCTTTTTGAGGCTCATAGGTACACATACTTCCCGGGGCATGAAGCAGCCCGGGGGGTACATCCCAACCGGTACCGGGTTCAAGGCGGAATGCCTGCGAATAATTAGTGATTTTATTGTCGCCTTTTGTAAAATTCACCAGACATTCTTTGATTTGCGCCCGGGTGGTGCCCGGTGAAATCCCCATAAATGTGTACGGAAAATCGCCTCCATGATTATTTAATTGCGGAGGAAAATAATATGCTTCGGGTTTACCCAACTGGCCAATCAAAGCCGCCTTCTCATCATTGTGATGAATATGATGCGGCAGGGGACCCATATTGTCGAAGAATTTAGAATACATCGGCCAGGCCCCGTATTGATTCCATAAACGATTTCCTATCAGTTCTCCCTTTAGCATACTGATCACATCCTTCAGGAGTATTTGTTCTTCTTTTGCTCCATCCTTAAACACTACTGCGCTTAATCCCTCATTTTCACCGGTCAGAGGGCCATTTTTTGCAGGCGTAGCAGAGGATAACCAACGTTCATCAATTCCCCCCCGCTGTCCACCCAAAACATAATAATCATCCGGATGAAGTTTGATCCTTCTCCCGGGCACACAAAAAGATCTGGGGACCCAGGTGGGTGCCAGCCGCAAAATTCCTTTTCCCTGTTCAAAGGCCTTCTCTGCCAGTTTCGGGTTTTCCATTGGTTATAATTAAAAATTTATTTTTTAATCCGCTTTCGTAGGATGACTTATAAATCAGCCAGATCGTTTAAAAATTTATTGATGGTTTCTTCCCTATATAAAACTTCAATTTCCAGGTCGTAGTTTCTACGCTCTCCGGGAGCGATATGCAGGAGGGTCTTCTGTTCCCGGGCCTTTCCCTGGCCGATAGGAGGATTTGTGCCGGGTTCGAGTCCTGTAACATATTCCCCCTTACCCCAATGTTGCCAGTTGGTAAGCCAGGGCAATTGCTTTTTCTGAAATTTCAACACTACGGCTAAACCAATTTGTGCATTAAACAATCCACAAACACACTGCCCGGA
>JAYVXJ010000468.1:0-1688 GCA_043785285.1 Chitinophagaceae bacterium | reverse complement strand
TATACTAATGAACAGTTGAAGGAACTGGCCGCATTTGATCCCAAAGCGCCTGTGGCGCCGAATAATGCGTATGAAGCGTATTATGCCGCAGCAAGATTCCTGACCCAGGCCAAAGATTTTGCAAAAAAAGAAGGCGCTCTAAGTATGCTAAGCAGCAGCACAAGAAATTCGGATGGAACTGTATTTGTTCAAAATGGAGAAACATATACAGCTGAAACGCCCGAAACATTTAACGACCTGGCCGTTGCTTACGAAGATTACATGACCATCCAACGATTGCTGCAGCATACTATTCCCGTGGAAATAGATCTGGAGCTGCGCACAAAAATTTATGCACAGGATCAGCAGGGGTATAATGTGGTCGGTGAAATTTTAGGAACGGATAATAAACGGAAAGACCAGTTGGTGATGATCGGCGGACATCTGGATTCCTGGCAGGGAGCAACCGGGGCTACCGATAATGCAGCCGGCAGCGCGGTGATGATGGAAGTAATCCGGATACTGAAAACCGTTGGCTTCAATCCCCGGCGCAGCATCCGTATTGCATTATGGGGCGGCGAAGAAACCGGAATGCTGGGATCAAAAAATTATGTAAAGAATCATTTTACGGACACGGTGACAAAAAAGTATAATGCGGAAGGAGATAAGCTTTCTGTGTATCTGAACCTGGACAATGGAACAGGGAAGATCCGTGGATTGTACCTGCAGGGAAATGAAGCGGTCAAACCCATTTTTGAAAAATGGTTTGAACCATTTCACGATCTGGATGCAGGCACACTCACATTAAAGAATACAGGCGGAACAGATCATTTATCGTTTGATGCTATCGGGTTGCCTGCGTTTCAGTTCATTCAGGATCCTATGGAATATTCTACCAGAACCCATCACAGCAATATGGATACTTACGACCACCTGAGCGGGGAGGATCTGAAGCAGGCAGCAACCATAATTGCCATCTTTGTTTATGATGCAGCACAACGGGATGAAAAAATGCCAAGGGGGAAATAATAGAAACCACAGTAGCCTCCGGTTGTGCAGCCGGAGCTATTCAATCTTTTTATAAATAAAAGAAATTACGGCATTCTTCTGTTCGGTGGAAACTATCCGCACTTCATATTTCTTATCCCCATCCCGAACCACCAATAAGGAAGTATTCGGTGGAATATCTCCGAGATTTTCTGCGACCATCACCAGTTCGTGCGGCTTATCGGAAGGCTCAACATGGATGGTCACTTTTACCGGCTGATCCGAAATGCGGGCTTTGGAAACGATAAGTTTGTCATCATAATAAACAGACACGGTATCATTATCAATCGCGCCATCATCATAAATATTCAGGTATATTTCAGTATTATTTACAGTGATCGATTTTATCCGTTCATTAGATCTGTCGGCCAGCACTTTGGGAATGATAGCGGGAATGGTTTTCTGTTCAATTTTCAGCACACTATCGGTATTCACATGCCGTTGTTCCGGAAGCATCGTAACCGATTTTTTTTCCGGCTGCGGTAATGGCTTCGGTTTTATCGTTTGAGTAAAAGGTTTGGTTGTTTTTGCAACGACTTTAGGGGAAGGGTTTGCTTTTTTTGCGACCGGATGAGGTATCGGTTTTTTCTTACTGGTTTCCGGTTGCTTTACGGGCGCATGGGTGATGTTCTTTTTCGGAACCGGTTTGATGGCTTCCGTTT
>JAYVXJ010000467.1:0-1688 GCA_043785285.1 Chitinophagaceae bacterium | reverse complement strand
CTACAAACAAAGAGAAAGCAATACCCATGGTTGACCCTTCATGAATAAAAGCGATGTCAATGCCGAACATGCGGAGCACGATGGACAATACATAAAAGATAGCAATGCCGGCCGTTGCAATGAAGATTACGGATTTGAATTTTTCCGTTGCCTTGATTACGCGGAAACGATAAAGCAGATACATCGCGATAACTGCACCAAAGGTCAGCAGTACGGCCTGCGTTACAATGCCGGGAGCCGTTTTGGCAAATACATTATTATATACGGCAGAAATACCACCGACAAAAACACCTTCCAGTAATCCATATACCGGGGTGAGGTAAGCGGCCCATTCTTTTTTAAAAATCACTACCAGGGCAACAATAAATCCCCCGATTGCAGAGCCCATAATCCAGGGCATAATCGCAATGCCGTCGTAAAAAGCCTTCCAGGTTAATGATGCAGAAGCCATCACCAACAGAAACAACAGGAAAAATTTATTGAGTGTTCCCTTTTCCGTCATCGTTTCCGTTCCGGGTATCGTTATCGTATTCTGGAACACGGTGAGCGCAGGATTACCAGATTTAAAAATAGCCATAATTTGATACGTTTAGGATATGCAATTTACGAAAAAGTACAAGCATTGTAAAGAGGCTGATAAAGGAAAATCGGCTTAATATAATTTTAACAATACGGCACGGATTTCTACGAACCTGTCCATGGAATAAAATGATTTGCCCCGGGAATCAGGGGTTCACGGATAAAAGTGGCGTTTACCTGAATCTTCTTCATACAGCGGTTCCTTAAGGATTTTATTTAGATCCTTATCAGGTGGTTTATGCTTACTTGTCGCGGGACGACTGGGGTGGCCTGTTGTTCCTGCGCTGTTGTGGTGGTGGCTGCCGTTGCATTCTCTTTTTCCGGTCCGCTTTATCCAGTGTTTTCAAGCTGAACTGTCCGGTCAGATCCACATTGATCAGTTCTTCTTCCTTGGGTTTTCCGGTGTTCACTTCCACAGCTCCCAGATCATCAGGAATAATATTCTGCTGATTCAGTTTTTTAATCTGCTTTACCCGTTCAATTAATAAAGGGTATTGTTTGTTACTGTCCGGCAACACGTACCACATTAGGTTCCTGAAGATGTCTTTTTTAATGAGCAGGGCATTTCCCTTGGCTACCTGAAGTGTATCTGCGTTATCCGGAAATTGCTGCAGGGCGTCGAGATAGGTATCCAGCTCGTAATTCAAACAACATTTCAGGCGGCCACACTGACCGCTGAGTTTGCTTTGATTAATGGATAGATTTTGATAACGGGCAGCGGTGGTATTGACCGATTTGAAATCTGTCAGCCAGGTACTGCAGCAGAGTTCGCGACCGCAACTTCCGATACCCCCAACCTTACCCGCTTCCTGGCGTGCACCGATCTGGCGCATTTCCACTTTTACCCGGAACTCCGAAGCAAAGATCTTGATGAGCTCCCGGAAGTCAACCCGGTCATCTGCTATATAATAGAATGTAGCTTTCCGGCCATCGGCCTGAATTTCCACCTGAGACACTTTCATGTCCAGCTTCAACTGGCGGGAGATGGCGCGTGAACGGATCACTGCTTCCTTTTCCCTGGCCTTATTTTGCTGAAGCAGATCCAGATCCCGTTCGGTTGCCCGGCGCAGGATCTTTTTCATGTCCGGATGGTGCTCATCCACATTTTT
>JAYVXJ010000466.1:0-5779 GCA_043785285.1 Chitinophagaceae bacterium | reverse complement strand
TTCACGGCAAATCCCTGTTTGGATTCATTCACGTCTGGTCCGAGCACTTTCAATCCCATCCGTTTACATTCTTCCATGAAGAAGGTAATCTTTTCAATATTGCCGGAATGATTGAGCACGGCAGCCATGTATTCGGAAGGGTAGTGGGATTTTAAATAGGCGGTCTGATAGGCCACATAAGCATAACAGGTGGAGTGCGATTTATTAAATGCATATTGGGCGAAAGCTTCCCAGTCGGTCCAGATCTTTTCCAACGCTGCAGCAGCATGTCCTTTTTGCGTGGCGCCGGCGATAAACTGGCTTTTCATTTTATCCAGAATGGACTTCTGTTTCTTCCCCATGGCCTTTCGCAATACATCAGCATCTCCTTTGCTGAACCCGGCGATTTTCTGTGCGAGCAACATCACCTGCTCCTGATATACCGTAATGCCATACGTGTCTTTCAGGTATTCTTCCATTACGGGAAGATCATAACTGATGGGTTCGCGGCCGTGTTTGCGGTCGATGAACGCGGGTATATAAGCCATGGGGCCGGGGCGATACAAAGCATTCATCGCGGTGAGATCGTCAAATTTATCCGGCTTCAGATCACGCAGGTATTTTTGCATACCCGGGCTTTCAAACTGAAACGTGCCGATGGTATCTCCGTGCTGATAGAGTTCGAACGTTTTTTTATCGTCGAGTGGAATCTTGTCGATATCAATAGTGACCCCATGATTTTGTTCAATGAGTTCCAGGGAAGTCTTTAGAATATTAAGGGTGCGCAATCCGAGAAAATCCATCTTCAGCACACCGGCTTCTTCAATAATGCTGCCTTCGATCTGTGTTACCAGCAGGTCCGAATCCTTAGCCGTGCAAACCGGGATAATGTTGGCCAGGTCTTCGGGGGCAATGATGATACCGGCAGCATGTAGTCCGGTATTCCTCACCGATCCTTCCAGTCGTTCCGCTTCATGCAATACTTTACTGCGCAGGTCATCTCCGGAATAAATCTCCCGGATTTTTTTTATGAGCTCCCGGTCATCACCTCCAACGCCTTCTTTTTCTTCCAATGATTTTTCACCCTCTTTTGGTGTGAGGGGAGCATGCAATACTCTTTTCAGACTGATACCCGGGCGATCCGGGACCAACTTAGCGAGGGCGTTGGCTTCGAACAGTGGAAGATCCAGTACACGAGCCACGTCTTTGATACTCATCCTGGCTGCCATCGTGCCATAGGTAACGATTTGTGCTACCTGATTCCTGCCGTATTTTTTTACCACATAGTCAATTACTTTCTGCCGGCCTTCATCATCGAAATCCGTGTCAATATCGGGCATTGACTTTCTATCCGGATTCAGAAACCGTTCAAAGAGTAAATTATATTTAATGGGATCAATATTGGTGATGCCGATGCAATAAGCCACCACACTGCCGGCAGCAGATCCGCGGCCGGGACCAACAAAAACGCCCATTTCGCGGCCGGCCCGGATGAAATCGCTCACAATTAAAAAGTATCCGGCAAAGCCCATTGTTTTAATGGTGAACAATTCAAAATCGATCCGTTCCTGAATTTCAGTGGTGAGTTCGCTGTATCTTTTCCGGGCACCATGGAAAGTAATTTCTTTTAAATATTCCCATTGGTTGAGGTTGCTGTCTGTATGAATCTGAAAAGCTTCAGGAATCGGGAAAGCTGGCAGCAGAATATCTTTTTTCAGATTCAGGACTTCCACCTTGTCGGCCACCATTCCGGTATTGTGGATGGCTTCGGGAATATCCTTAAAGAGTTCCGTCATCTCAGCGGTTGTCTTTAAATAAAACTGGTCATTCGGAAATTTGAAACGCCGGTTCTTCAGGTTCACATCGTCATTTACAAAATCGTCATATCCGGGCGTGGATTGTTTTTCGCCGGTATTGATGCAGAGCAGGATATCATGCGCGTTGTAATCGTCCTGGTCAGTATAATGGCTGTCATTGGTAGCAATTACGGGTACCTTATATTTTTTGGCCAGTTTCAGCAGGAACTGGTTGATCTTTTCCTGTTCCGGCAAATGGTGGCGTTGCAGTTCGATGAAATAATCTTCCCCGAACATATCGAGCCACCAGTTGAATTCTTTTTCTGCATTCTCTTCGCTATCCTTCAAAATGGTTTGCGGAACATAGGCGCCGATACAGCAGGTTGTGGCTATCAGACCTTCGTGATATTTTTCAACCAGCGATTTATCAATGCGCGGATATTTGCTGTAGATGCCTTCGATATAGCCCAGAGAAGTAAGACGGGTCAGGTTCTGATAGCCTATTTTGTTTTTAGCCAGCAATACCTGGTGAAACCGTTGATCTTTTTGTTCTTTGGTGAAGGTTTTCCGGAACCGGTCCGCTACTACATAAAATTCGCAGCCCACAATGGGTTTTACTTTCAGGGAACCATCTTCATTTTTATGTTTGTAGGCTTCCGCTACAAATGAAAACGCACCAAACATATTGCCATGGTCAGTAATGGCCAGGGCCGGCATCTGATCCTTTACTGCCTTGTTATATAGATTCTGGATGGAAGCCGCGCCGTCCAGCAGAGAATATTGAGTATGAACATGCAGATGTGAAAATGGGGACATTGGCTTAGTAGTTGCTGTTGCAATTAACAAAGAAAAAATTCGTTCCTTCTCTATTCGTGGATCTAACTCTTCACATAGAACACACAATTTTATAAATAATTGATAATCATGTTGGTATGCTCAAAAACGCAGATCGTTATTAGTTAACAAAAACTTATCTTTAACCATTCCGGTATTTAACAAACAAATGAAAAATCAGTTCATTTTATTGGTTATCCTGTTCAGCGCCTCCAGTTGCAGCGTGTTCCGTCCCGGAACCACGTCAACTGAAAATGCGCCGGCGTATTTTTATAAAACAGGATCATCCGGGAAAACAGCCCAGGTAAAATTCCTCAGCGGCATTTCTACCAGTAATGAGGGACTAAAAGGTCCGGAGCGTTCTGCCCCCATCATTTCTTCTTTCAAAACGACTGCAGGAGTAGACAGTCGGGAAAAGTTTAATAATCTTCAATTTAAATATGCCATTCTGACCAATACACCGGTAGAACTGCTTACCAACCGGAAACTACTGGATTTCATGGATGAATGGTATGGGATTCCGTATCACTATGGAGGCACGGATAAGGAAGGAATTGACTGTTCCGCCTTTGCTTGCCTGCTGATAGCTGATGTGTATCAGGTGAATGATCTTCCCCGGATATCCCGGGATCAGTTTACGGAATCCAGGCGGATACCCAAAACTCATTTACGGGAAGGCGATCTGGTGTTTTTCCATACCCTGGGCAAGGGACATACCGTCACCCATGTGGGTGTATATCTATATAATAACCGGTTTATACATGCATCAATTGCCGGAGTTCAGATCAGTGACCTGAGTGAGGGCTATTATGCTTCGCATTATATAGGCGCCGGAAGGGTTATTGCTGACGCTGAATAACTGAAATACTGTCATTTATCCACTGTCATTTTTTAAATCCGGATGATTCCTGCTGCCTTTCCACTGCCATCTATTCCCATTTAAGGCTATTTCAAGTAATTGGTACAGAATTTAGTGTAGCTTTGCAGCCCCTTTCAACGGGCATATAAAACTTTTCACTAAACTTAAATTTATACAGTCATGGCTAAAAAGTTAGCGATCTCACCAATCGCAGGTACAAAAAACAGAGTTTTTGTAAAACCTGCACCAGCCGAAGAAAAAACTTCAGGCGGAATTATTATTCCTGATACAGCTAAGGAAAAGCCTCAACGGGGTGAAGTAGTTGCTATCAGCGATATAGACGAAGACGGCAAAAAGCCCGTTGTAAAAGTAGGCGATGTCGTTTTATACGGAAAGTATTCCGGAACGGAAATCAGCTTTGAGGGTCAGGATTTCTTAAGTATGCGGGAATCGGATATTATTGCAAAATTCTAGACCAAATTTGAAAAGGTGTAAATGAAATGCATTCGATACCATTTTCAAATCTTGAATTTTCAAATTTTCAAATTTTCAAATTTTCAAATTAAATACAATGGCTAAACAACTTTTCTTCGACATCGAAGCAAGAAATAAGATGAAAAAAGGCGTGGACATCCTGGCCAACGCAGTAAAAGTTACCCTGGGTCCTAAAGGCCGCAATGTGGTAATCGAAAAGAAATTCGGAGCGCCTACCATTACGAAAGATGGTGTAACGGTTGCCAAAGAAATTGAACTGGAAGACCTGATCGAGAACATGGGTGCCCAGATGGTGAAAGAAGTGGCTTCCAAAACAGCAGATATTGCCGGTGATGGTACTACTACGGCTACCGTTCTGGCTCAGTCCATCATCAGTGAAGGATTGAAGAATGTTGCAGCGGGTGCCAATCCGATGGACCTTAAGCGCGGTATTGACAAAGCGGTGATCGCTGTGGTAAACAACCTGAAACAGCAATCACAGACCATTGGCAACGACAGTAAAAAAATCCAGCAGGTGGCTTCCATTTCATCAAACAACGATGAAACTATCGGCAAGCTGATTGCTGAAGCATTTGCCAAAGTGGGTAAGGAAGGCGTTATCACGGTTGAAGAAGCAAAAGGAACCGATACTACAGTAGATGTGGTAGAAGGTATGCAGTTCGACCGCGGTTATATTTCTCCTTATTTCGTTACCAACAGCGAAAAAATGGAAGCTGAATTGCAGAACCCCTACATTCTTATTTATGATAAGAAGATCTCTGCCATGAAAGATATCTTACACATTCTCGAGAAGGTTGCCCAGGGTGGACGTCCGCTGCTGATCATTGCCGAAGATCTCGAAGGAGAAGCACTCGCAACCCTCGTGGTAAATAAATTGCGTGGTACGCTGAAAGTGGCTGCTGTTAAGGCTCCCGGCTTTGGTGACCGCAGAAAGGAAATGCTGCAGGATATCGCGATCCTTACCAAGGGTATCGTGATCAGCGAAGATCAGGGATACAAACTGGAAAATGCTGACCTGAGCTATCTGGGTTCTGCTTCTTCCGTAACCATCGATAAGGACAACACAACGGTTGTTGGTGGTAAAGGAAAGAAAGAAGACATCACTGCCCGTGTTAACCAGATCAAAGCACAGATCGAAACCACCACTTCAGATTACGATAAAGAAAAATTACAGGAACGCCTCGCTAAACTGAGCGGTGGAGTTGCCGTACTGTACATTGGTGCAGCAACAGAAATGGAAATGAAGGAAAAGAAGGATCGTGTAGATGACGCCCTTCATGCTACGAGAGCGGCTGTTGAAGAAGGTATCGTTCCCGGTGGTGGAGTAGCTTATATCCGTGCTATCGAGCCCCTGGAAAAATTGAAAGGTGCTTTAAACGAAGATGAAACAACCGGAATCCAGATCGTTAAACGGGCTATCGAAGAACCCCTTCGCCAGATCGTTCATAACTGCGGTATCGAAGAAAGCATCGTGGTGCAGAAAGTAAAGGAAGGAAAGGCTGACTATGGTTTCAATGCCCGTACAGAGGTATATGAAAACCTGTTCAAAGCCGGCGTTATTGATCCTACTAAGGTTACCCGTATCGCACTGGAAAATGCAGCTTCTATTGCAGGCATGTTGCTGACCACAGAATGTGTGGTTGCCGATAAGCCGAAGAAAGAAGAAGCTCATATGCATCCGGGTGCTGGTGCACCGGGAATGGGTGGAATGGATTATTAATAAAGCGTATTTAAATTAAAAGAGGCTGCTCAAATTACTTTTGAGCAGCCTCTTTTAATTTAAATACGCTTTATTAATAGTATTGAGATTAAAACC
>JAYVXJ010000465.1:0-5782 GCA_043785285.1 Chitinophagaceae bacterium | reverse complement strand
GTTTACTCCAATGGATAAAATCTTTGGATGTAGCTGTACGAATGGCCCGTATTTCTTTATCTAAGGAACGCCAATAGGCCCGGTACTCTCCGCGGATCGCATCCCAGAATGCCAGGTTTTGGGAATCGAATGCTCCATAGGTAATGACCGGTTTATTAGTCATCGGCGACCAGTGAATGCCATCTGATGATTTGAAGGGCACTAATCCCGTAACTTTAGCCAAAGGGAAAAAAGCCTTGTAGCGTGCCTGAGAATCAACACCTGGATTCTCATCTTTGAATACCGCAGGTTCTCCCACTACAATTTTCAAGCTGTCCATTTTTTCGACCATTACAATATTATTGGCTTTCGATCCATGGTACTCAAATAATCCCAGTTTCGGCTTATGCCAATGAATGCCATCCTTGCTCTCTGCATAACAGCAAAAAAGTGGATTTGCATCCGTGTTGGGTTTCCCGGGCCCGACGCCACGATGCCAGGCCTTGTAATACATACGATAGATATTCCCGTCTTTGAAGATGCTTTGATACCCGCTGCCTGCACCTTCCCAAGGATGATCATACACCATAACAATTTCTTGCGGTGCCGGATGATGCAGCCGGAGTTCAGCCTTGCCCGCCAAATAACCTATCAGGTAATCATTCACGAATAGCTGTAGTCTGGATCCGATATCTAATATGGGTCCGGCCTTCAGCTTCCCAGCAGACTCAATAGAAGAATTGCAGGTACTGGGAACTTCCCGAACGTCAAATGCAGTTGATAGAAGCCACAACCCTATCACCGTTACAAATGCCCATAAACTAATTTTTTTCATCACGCATAGTTTTCAGTCTGATTATAAAGCAATATTTATCAAAATAGTCTTCATCTATAGTTCGTACCACGCCGGGAATCACCATTCCGTCTTACCAGCCATTAATAATCGTTGAAGAAAAAGAAAGGACAAAGTGGTCTTTTCTTAACCGGGAGCCTGGTTGAAAGATACCGGGCATAGTGGCTTCGCGTGCTTTTTGTAAATTCTTTCCCATGGTTTGAATGGTTTATTAAGTAAGAATATGATTCAATAATCAAGCTTTCCATTTCTGATAGGATACTCACTATATAAGCAGCTTATTGCCTGTTGGAACCGCGGTTCCGGATTGGTAATCTTATACTATAAATACATTTGTAGGACAAATATCTAAATTGATAATTTTAAAACCAAATATTTTTTATTTACCCCTATAAAAAAAATTATTTGTCTAATTTCACCGCCTGATGAATAAAATCATATCCTCTTTTTCCCTAAAGGAAAAATCGATGCTGAAGCCCCTTCCTAATTTATCCCTGACAGACAGGGTAGAGAACGAACTCAGGAACTTTTTTAAAGAGAATGCTTTTAAACCAGGCGACGCGCTTCCCAATGAGATTGAAATTGCAGAGAAACTGCAGGTGAGCCGAAATGTTATACGGGAAGCATTAAGCCGGCTCAGAATGCTGGGAATGATAGAGGCACGCCCCCGCAGGGGTATGGTCATGGCCAAACCTGATATTCTAGGTGGTATTGAGCGGGTATTGAATCCTTACATACTGGGCAAAAATACCCTTAAGGATATTTTTGAACTACGGTTGATCCTGGAGATGGGGTTGGCTGAATTGCTATTTGTCCGTAAAACTTCCAATTCCATCGCAGAATTAGAAGCCATCGTGAAAAAACAAATAAAGCTAAAAACGCTTACGAAGGAAGACGAGATAGAATTTCATGGCAAACTGTATGAGATGACGGGTAATGATACACTAAAGCGTTTCCAGATATTGCTCTTCCCCGTATTTGATCACGTTTATGAGTACAGTAATAAGGATACTGAACCAAAAATACAGAAGCCGGTAACACATAAAGACCTGGTAAATATACTGAAGAATGGTACGCCTGAAAAATTCAGAATATCCATGTATAAACACCTTTCTCCTTATTTCAAAAGCATCCATTTTATTCCCGGGGAATTACCCTGACATCAAATGTTTCATGGGCAATTTTTGCAAATCCGCAGGTATAAAAAAGGTTCAGGCATTCAACCCTCCATCCATTAATATATTCTCTCCGTTAATGTATTCACCTGCTTTAGAGGCCAGGAGCACAATCAGCCCTTTTATATCGTCGTTATTTGCCATCCTGCTTAAGGGCACTTTTTTGCAGTAATTCTCCAGGAACCGCTTCGGTTGATTATTGAATAAACCTCCGGGGCTGATGCAATTCACACGTAAATTTTTTCCTGCAAATTGCTGGGCCATGAACCGCGTCAGATTGATCAGGCCTGCATTATGAAAGAAATAATCCGGAGGAAGATCCTCTCCCATATGAGTGCCTTCATAATTAGACAGATCAGGCCCGAACATACCCATCATCGAACTGATGTTAATGATGCTGCCCCCTTCCTGATTCCGGATAATCAGGTCTGCCATTTCCCGCAGAATATCCATCATACCGGTTGCATTCACCCGCATGGATTCGGCAAACTGTTCTATAGGCGCATAATAACCTTTCATGGGCCTGCTAACGGCATTGTTAACAAAAACATCCAATTTGCCGTACTGATCAAGAATGGACTGCTTCAATTGCATTACTGATTCATGATTTCCCTGATCAACAGGAAAGGCTTGAATATCCAATCCCTGAGACCGGAATTTTTCTGCTGTTGATCTAATATTATCCAGGTTTCGTGAAGAGATGATCACCCTTGCTCCTGCTTCTCCCAGTCCCTCACTAATACATTTCCCGTAGTTGCCTGCGCCACCTGTAACCAGGATGATTTTGCCGCTGAGATCCAATAACGCTTTAACGTTCATTTATAAAAGATTAATGGTTTTACCCCCTTGTTGAAAGCTTTCCTCTGCACCAATTAAAACATGGATGATTTGTTCTGTTATACTGAAAGGAATACGTGGCTTGCCTTCCTGAACAGACCGTATAAATTCGATGATATTATCGCGGAACATGGAATAGGAATTTTTGATTTCAATCAAACGCCATCTTTCCCTGCCAAACAGGGATATCTGGAAAGTGGGGGCAATATCCATGAATAAGTGAACTACCGCCAGCAAACCATTTTCAAATTCAATGCTTACAATGGATTGGCCTTTTTTACCTGCATTGGTTACCTTCACTGGTCTGGGATCATCCAATATGGAAAAAATTGCTTCAATCATGTGAACCCCATATTTTATCCAATCCTTTTTCCCTACTGCCGTTATCAACGCCAATGGCCCCAGAGATTTAAGCTCTGCTTTAGCTGAGCGGCTTTCGTTTGCATAACGCATCGAGGAGCACGACATTATAAACCTGCCCTTACCTGCTTCAGTGGCAAAATAATCCAGATCTTTTTTTGTGCAGCATAATGGCTTATCTATAAATAACGGGACTCCTGCATCAATAAAAGGCTTCGCCATCTCCACATGGTTCTCTGCATCATCCCTGCTGAGAATAACCGCATCTACCTGCCCAATGAGTTCTTCTGGCCGGTCAGCTATATGCAAAATATTTGTTGCGCGGGCAATACTTTCCGATATTTCCCTGTCCTGCGACCAAACATAAACGACTTCAACACCCGGTAAACCCAATGTATCTTTATTTGCTTGCAGGTAATCGGACACTACCGGATAACCGACCTTACTGATTTCATCACCTTTAAAAACACCGTTTATAATTGCCGACCAGGAATAGGGATGTGCATTTCCCGGACTCATTCCCAAAATGCCTATTTTCATCATAAAGTTTTTTTCTAAGTATCGAAATGATCCTATTTAAAGTTAAAGCGATATCCATCTACCGGTTATCAAATCTAATCTTCATTAAGGGGTAATTCCGCTCGTATTAATCACATTTTTGATATTATTTTCTAAATTGGTAAATACCCCTTAAGCCAAAGTTTAGATTACTCCCTCCATTATACATAGCAGGGAGATGAGTAAATGCAGTTCTACTTCAACCAGCCTTTCTGGCTCCAAGTATGAAGATTTAAGAACCCGGGATCCGGATAGGCTAACGCATGAGCCTTGGTTTTTTGGGCTTTATTCAAATAAATGCCATCCGCCGATTTAAGGGATTTATATAAATATTCCATCCGGTCTATTCCAATCAAAATTGCTGAGACTTCATCGAATGACAGCGCAAATTTGGCGGCCAATTCAGGCAGATCGGATGAAGTTTCATTCAATAAAGTATTGTAAGACGCAATATGGTTCTCCACCTGTTTCAAAGCCGGATGAAGGTTTTTACCCCTTTCACTTAAAAGACCTTTCAGCAAAACGGATCTAATAACAAGACCGATACCTTTTTGTGAAGCCAAAGAAAAAAAGGTTTCCTGACGCTGGTCCATTAAATTAAAAGGCACCTGAATAACATCCCAGATTAATGCAGATATCGCCTTTTCCGTTTCTACAGGCAAATACGTCGACGCTCCAATAGCTCGGACTATTCCTGAATCTTTCAAATCGGAAAATATACGCGCAATTTCAGCATTATCTAAAATCTCTTCATCGGCTGTATGCAGCATAAATACATCAACATAGTCTGTCTGCAGCACCTTTAAACTTTCAACAAGCGAGTCTTTAATTATGGTTTTAAATTTTTTACTTTCCGGCAATCTGCCATCTGCGGTGCGAAAATGTACACACTTGGTGCTCAATACGATTTTCTCCCTCCTGTCTTTAAACGCCTTTCCCATGATATGCTCGCTGTTTCCATACATTCGGGCGGTATCAAAAAAATTAATTCCCGAATCAACCGCTGCATGAAGAAGATGAATAGCTTCAGTTTCTGACAGCATATCATCCTGGCTTTCCACTCCAATGCCATATGGCATGCCGATCTCAACCCCGCCAAATGCGATCTCCGAAACATAAATATCTGATCTCCCCAATGACCGTTTGTTCATTTCTATTAAATTTTCGTTTTTTTAAAGGATAAAAATCTATTATTTGTATCTCCCCCAATTAAACCTGCCATTCAAAATCACAATCATACATGCTGCCGGTTGGAAACGTTTTTTATTTTTAAGATGGCAAATGCAGCAGCTGCGCGAGCCTCTGCCGCTTCCATGCTTTTGGACGCATATATACCCGGAATACCTTCATTATTCAGGAAAGACTGCAATATAGGTAACTCAGCAACCGTTCCCTTTTCTGCTAAAGACAAAGCCAGGCCTATTCGTTTTTCAAAAGAAAAAAGTTTATACCCTTTTTGTATTTCTTCCCGGATCTTCCGAAACGTACCGGTTTCTTCCGATTCTCCCTGAAAGCTGACAAACGCTGTATTAAGCAGACTATTTCGTAATGCGGATTCCACCGGTTCTAATAAAGCCTTAAAAGCCAGAAAGGTCCATTGAGCTCTTGTAAAACCCCCCAATTTGCGCAATCCTAAAGCGCTGATTATTCTAATTTTTTCATCGGAATCCGAAACAGCAATATTCAATAATTCCTGTTTGTTGCATTTTAATGCCTGATCCGATACATAAGCTGTTGCCCAAATTGCGAAAGTTTTAAGGATCCCGTCTTCCGATTTGAGTGCGTTTTGAGTTGCTTCAGGGCATTTTGCGATTGGAGATAATTCCAGCTTGGCGAGGGTCTCTATTGCATGCAACTGATCCGGGCCATTCCTATCCCCGAAGGCTTCGAATATTTTATCGATCCACTGGTTTTTTTGGTCTGGCCCTATTTCCGCTTCCGTCAACACCCGCCAAATGCCAATCCGGTATCTTGGTTTTGAATGATGAAGCAAATTTTCATGCAAAAATTCCCTTTTCAC
>JAYVXJ010000464.1:0-5791 GCA_043785285.1 Chitinophagaceae bacterium | reverse complement strand
AATCGGTGCCATGGATATGCAAACAGGAAGTGTTGATTCCCTTGGATTACCCCGGCAGAATTTTGCTGTGCTCGCGCTGCAGCGAAAAGTATTTGCGCGGTCAAATATTGGTTTCCTTTTCATCAATAAACAATCCCTGGCTTACCAACCCGGCAAGGACTCTACCCTACCCCAATATTCGGCGTACAACCGCAGTATCGGACTGGAATACAATCTGGCTTCTGCAACTAATTTCTGGACAGGAAAAATGTTGCTGCTTAAATCATTCAGTCCCGGAAAATCCGGACATGATTGGGTTCAGGCAGGAAATTTACAATACGCGAACCGCCGCTGGCTCATCAATGGCGCTTATCAATACAGTGGCAAAAATTTTAATGCTGAGGTTGGCTATGTACCGCGACAGGGATACATTAAACTGAATCCGCAGATTAATTATTTATTCTTTCCGGCAGGCGGATCGGTGCTGAGCCATGGACCACAATTCGTTTCCACTTATTATTATGATGAACATGTCCATCATACGGATCATGAGAACATCCTAACCTGGCTCGTTACGTTCCGGAACAAGGCCACGTTGGCGCCTGTTGTCATTCAGGACTACGTAAGGTTGCAGGCTTCATTTGATCCCACACATACCGGAATAGATTCTTTAAAAGCGGGCACCGAACATCATTGGAATACCGTTGGACTAGACTTTGTATCCAAACCTCAAAGTGTATTTACGTACGATTTCTCTTTGCGGTACGGAGGCTTCTACGATGGAGGCACCAAACTTACTTTCAGCAACGATATCGGCTACCGGTTTCAGCCTTATGTTAGTATAGCATTGAGTACTTCCTATAATGTTTTGCGTATGCCGCAGCCCTGGGGCAATACCACATTGTGGCTGGTCGGTCCACGAATAGATGTAACGATGACCAACACCTTATACTTTACCGCCTTCATTCAGTATAATCAGCAGATCAAAAACATGAACATTAACACCCGGCTGCAATGGCGTTATAAACCGGCTTCAGATTTATTTATCATATATACGGATAATTATTACAGTACTCCTTTTTCCGTACGGAACCGGGCCGTGGTGCTGAAATTTACGTACTGGTGGAATATGTAGGGTTTAATTAAATTGCCAATCGACATACGTTAAGGCCTGATAAAACGTTTGCCTGCGACTTTTAGTGATTACTTCGCTTTCGTACTGTCTTTGGAAGCTGTACTTTTTTTATTGAATAGATTATTGAGTGTATTCTTTAGTGTCTGTTCGGCATTCTTCTGTGTATTTTCCAGCGTCTTCCCAGAACCTGTGCTGTCTTTTTGCCCGGAAATGGCTTTACCAAGGTCTTTCTGCAAATCCTGTATCGCCTGATTTTTAATTGCCTGGGCAGAGTCTTTCAATTCATTTGTTTTACCTGAAACGACCGTTTTTACACTATCAACCGCCTGTTTTGCAAAATCTGCTGCCTGTTTTTTTATTTCGGTTGCCAGGTCTCCGCCGGTTTCTTTCAGACCCGTTTTAATTTGAGGATTTGTCAACGTACCGCCCATTCTGACATTCAAATTAATATAATCACTCAGTTTAACCGGAATGCCTTTGCTGTTTGCCTGCTTAGCCAGGTTATTGATCAGTGCATTGCCCTGTGTGCCGATAATGCTTCTGGGCAGTTTCATACCGATCAAATAATCGATCGACTGATCAAAGCCTTGAGTGCCGCCAATCTCCATATCAATATCTTTTACTTTAACATGAAAAGGTTGAACCAAAACTTTGCCATTGGCAAAATTGAAAGAAAATTTGATATCTTTCAGAGAAAGTCCGTTCAGCTCATTCACATTTAATGTCTGTGCCAGTTTTTCCAACGGAGCAAACTTACTAAACACCCCCTCGATAATGTAAAGATTTCCCTTTCCGGTAAGTGAACCCGGCTCAGGCATCATGCTGCCGTCTAATTTTCCGTTCATTGTTAGTTGGGAGTTGATTTTGCCGTCAACGAATTTACCCGCCGGCATTAATTTCTGCACGGTATTGAATGCATAAAATGTTTTTTGAACATCCAGTCCGCTTACCTCATAAGTAAAAGAAATATCCGGATTTTTCTTATCTCTTTTGGTTGAGTAAAACCCGCTGGCTGCAATCTTCCCATCTAATGCATTCATCTTTACGTTTTTCAGCGCCACAGTTTCATCTTTGATAGCTATAGAGCCGTTCAGATTATTATAATCCACCTTATCATAATGCAGCTTATCTACGGTTGCATTCAAAATAAAAGCCAGATTCTTTGGCACAACAAAAGGATCAGAAGCCGGAGCGGTTTTGCCTTTAGCCGAACTGGTATCGACCGGCGCTGCCTTTGTGCCCATCAGGCTGTTGAGGTTAATATTATCCGCATGAACATTCAGCGTGCCGGCAATAGGTTCATCTTTCAGCGCATAACCAATGGCGTTATCAACAGATCCGCTGGCGGTATAATGCGTTTGCAGATACGTTGCCCTTGCCGAATTGAGTATACTGTTTTTTGGCGTAAAAGTAAAAGCTGCTTCATCTATTTTAATGCCATCGGGATAAGCTTTACTGCTGTAGTTCAGGTTGGTCAGGTTAAGGGTTCCTGAAGTGTTGATCTTGTCGTATTCCTTTTTATCTATAGCAGACTTGTTTCCTTTGAAAACCACATCAGCTGAAAGCGTTCCGGATAATGAAGTGCCGGACTCCAGCGTGGTAAACTGAGCTGTATTGGCAAGATTGAATTTGCCTCTGGCTCTTCCATCGAAATACAGATTGCTCACCGGGGTTTTTATCAAAACGTTGAAGTCAATCGGATCACTACCAACTTCCAGATGAGCTGTGGGTATATTGATTACGGTATGATCGGCCACGCCATCCGTGTTTTCAAAAGCGATTTGTACATTACTGTTACGGATGGATTGCGGAAAATCTTTTGAAGAATAATTCAGGTTTGTGATATTAATAAAGCCATTAGCCGTAAATGGCCCGGGCTTTTGTTTAGTAATAGCAGAGCTATTTCCTTTTGCTGAAGCGTCGGCATTCAATAGCCCGGACAATTTGGTATCTCCGCTTAATTTTACAAACCGGGTTACCTGAGCCAGGTTGAGTTTTCCCTTTACCGTTGCATCAATGTATTGGTCAGTCACCGGATTTTTTAGTAATAGCCGGAAATCAAAAGGATCATTGCCAAACTCAATATGTCCTTTGGAAATATCCACCACCGTATGGTCAGTAATACCATCCGGGTTATCAATTTTTAAAGCGATGCTGATATTTTTAACCGGTTGAGGCAGATCGGGATATTGAAAAAAGCCATTTTCCACATTCAGGTTAATCTGATATGCCGGAATTTTTGCTGAATTGTATTCCCCTTTAACAAATCCGTTGAACATAGCCTTACCACTGGTTTTTATTTTATTGAAATCATTTTTATAAATGGCAGGTACTAACGATAATAATGTTTTGAATTCAGTAGAAGGTGCGTTGAATTTAATGTCCATTCCATAGGTGGTATCATTCACGAATTGGAAATAACCATTGGCAGAAAGCTTCAGGTCGTTTAGGTTAATATCATCCGTTTTAAAACTATACTTATTGGCTTTATTATCCACTTCAATAGCTGCGCCTAATTCCGTTTTGGCGTTGATCAGGTAGGGAATCTTTGTATAGGTAAAGGAAACGGATGCTGCAGAGGTCTTTGTTTTCAGCGTAAACAAATCGGAAGTAAAATCACCACTGCCGGAATGGTTGAGGTGAATGATCTCGCTGCTCATATCTGCCGGGATATCAATATAACTTATATAGCCATCATTGATTTTATAAGATTGCAGCTTTAAACGAAAAGTGCTTGCCTTTTCCGGGGTGGTATTGGTAGGGGTATCGGGTTTAGCAATATCCCAGTTGGCTTTCCCCTCAGCATTCACGAGGGCATGTATGCGAGGTTCGTCAACTGTGATACTATAAATTTTCATCTCCGAATTACCGAACAGACTAAACAGGTTGAGTGCCACATCAATTTGTTTGGCTGCAATCAGGGTGTCTTTGCTAAAGTTATCAATCCCCACCACCTGCAGATTATCCAGGCCAACAGCTAATCTGGGGAAATGTCTGAACAGGGAGATATCAATATCCTTAAAATCCACTTTAGCGTTCACGTGCTTATTAATCTGCTCCCGGGCAACAGCCATAATCTTACTCTTAAAAAAAAGCGGAATCAGGAAGGCCAGTACGATTAATACAAGCAGTACAATACCGGAGATCTTAAATGATTTTTTCAACATTGCAAATAGGATTTTATGGATGGGTTGAACAAAATAAGCTTTGTCTTTTTGATTTAGCCATTATTTGCAAATGTAACGCAAGAATGGATAGAATCCTGCTGGCATTATACCATATTCGGATGGTTAGCAGACGTGGTTGTTTTGCCGGAATATAGAGGTAAGGGCGTTTCCAAAATGATGATGCAATTTATAATTGAACAGGAATAAATAAAAAAATAGCGGCGATTTATGCTGGGTACAAAAGACACTCATGGGCTATATCGTCAATATGGATTTGTAAACCTTCCAGAACCTGAAAGGCTAATGCAGATTCATCGGTAAGGTCTTTAGCAGGCCTTATTTCATAGCTATGAGCAGATTTAAAAACGTAATTTAAAACCATCAGTGCATTTACATCATTCAGTTAAGGTGTGGTGGAAGTAAGATTAATGCGGTGTCTTTTTGCTTTGTGTAGATTTACAACCCAATTGCCAACAAAATAACCTGCGGCAGCGCCTATAAGTTCATCAGATACCCAATGCTTATCCTGGTAAATGCGGGATACCAGTGTAAATGCGGCGGGTACATAAGCCCGGATTTTTAACCCGGTTGAATGTGCATGTCTTGACATGATTGTTGAAAGTGCAAAAGCACTGGTTGAATGCCCGCTCGGGAACGAATTGTAATCAGTATTTAATCCGATGAATGGACGAAATGAGCCTGATCCCTTGTTCATGTATGGTCTTGCTCTGCCGGCCGCCATTTTTAAGAGCGTGGTGACTACTTCCGAATACAGTCCTGCCTGTAGTAACTCGATAGATATCTTTTTCGCAGCGGTATCATGCGCTATCAATCCATATAAGCCAAAAACGCCTGCTACACCACCTATAGAATACCATTCTCCGTATATTCTACCGCCTTCAATGGGAACACTGGAGTAATATCTTTGGTTGCCTTGTGTTCCAGTCCGGAGTGGTTGATCTGCAAGGGTGAGTAAAGCCGTTCCGCCTGCTATTAGTAAAACCCGAAGCCAGTCTCCCCCTTTCCATCTCAGGGGTTGTTTTATGAATAATAGTGATTCATTTCCGAAGTGGGATAAACTATATAGTTTCTATTTTCTCTTCGGTTCTGTTAATATGAAGAATCGGTAAATTTGGAGAGTGTATGTTATTGGAATAAAAAGCCTGTTCATATCCAACACTTAGGGTTTTAATTATCCTGATAGCGACCCTGCGTTTTATAATGGCCGGTAAATTACCTTCTATTAATCCGATATAGGGATGCGTCCAGTAATAATAAGCAGCTAAAGTTGCCGTTGCCCATTTATTAAAATTAGGGGAACTTTCAAACTTCCCTTCAAGGCCCCACCAAAATTATAATCTCTGAATTGTGATGAAGTATCAGGTCCATATCGTATACTTTTTCCGGCAAAGGGTATAACTGCGAGGTGAAGCGCCGGGCGCCGGATCTGGTCCAACAAGCCTTTCATAAAGACTATCCCGATGTAAATAATGCCCGATGGAGTAAAAGT
>JAYVXJ010000463.1:0-1692 GCA_043785285.1 Chitinophagaceae bacterium | reverse complement strand
TATTAAGAGGCGATTACAACTACTCCTTTTTTGACTATGGGAAAATGCAACCTATGAAAAATAATATCTGCGCGCAACCGGATGTTGCAGCAGGACATGCATACGTTTTATATTCAGCGTACAAAAAATTCGGGGATCGCCGGTATTTAGATGGCGCTCTCAGCGCATTGAGCGCCCTGCAGTCCAATGAAGTAAATCCAACCTACGAATTATTAATGCCTTTCGGCGCTTACCTGGCAGCAAGAATGAATGCGGAACTCGGAACAAAATATGACCTTAAAAAAATGCTGGAATGGTCATTCAACGGAACGGCAGTTTGTCGCGAAGGATGGGGCATTTTAACCGGCACCTGGAACGGAATGGATATATCGGGAATCGTTGGCAGCACGGTGGATCATGGAGGTTATGGGTTTTTAATGAACACTTACGATGCGGCTTTGCCGCTGATCCCTTTGGTGCGATATGACCAGTCCTATGCTGAGGCCATAGGGAAATGGATGTTGAATGCAGCCAATGCGGCAAAACTCTTTTATCCGCAATACATGCCTAAGGATCACCAAACCATTCCGGAAAAAGCATCCGTTACCAAAGATGTAATCGGCTATGAAGGCATTATCCGTAAATCATCCTATAAGGAATATGAAAATCTGCCGGGGCCGGTAGCGCAGGGAGATGGACCTCAATGGGTTGCCGGTAAAAATCCGGATGTTACCCAGTTCAGTGTATATGGAAGTGCACATGTGGGTATTTTCGGAGGTATTATTCAGCCAACAGAAACTCCCGGCGTGTTGCAATTGAATTTACTGGCAACCGATTTTTATCACGATAAAGCGTATCCTTCTTACCTGTATTACAATCCTTATAAGAAAGAAAAAACGATATTCATTTCTTTACCCAAAGGGAAAAGGACAGATCTCTATAATACAGTTACGGGAAAATTCACAGGAAGAAATTTAATATCTTCCGCCAAAATAAAATTGGCGCCCAACCAGGCAGCAGTAATTGTATGTGTGCCCTCCGGAGGAAAACGGACTTACGAAGGACAAAAAATGTTGATCAACGGAATTGTGGTTGATTATCATTTCAATCGCTAAAGTCGTCCTTATTGGATCGTTACGGGTTTTAAAAGAAATAATTTTGGAAAACAAACTAGTTGAACTTTTCAGAATCAAAATCAATAGGTGGTAAAATACTTTCAGGCCACTACGGATAAGTAAACCCAATACAGCCGTATCAAAGAAAGAAGCAGTATTATATAACATATTGCACAATTGCCTGCCGGAAAAATCACAACAACAATACATGTCAGCGTAATCAATATGGGTTGACTATGCGCACAGGTCAGTCCGGATCTGAAACCAGCCTGAGCAAGTTAAAAAAATGTTTCAGTGAGCGTTTAACCAGCATCTGCCTTTTTGTCCTAAGTGGGCAGGTCCTTATTAGATCTAAAATTGCCAGCTCTTGTTTTCGGCCCAACGCAACCTGACCCCCTACTTAACGTATACATTTCTAAGCGCGCTAACCTCAATGTTTCAGTTATATTAAATTAAAACATCATGCAATATAGAAACCCGTTTCTGACTATTCTTGCCATAGCCCTGCTCTGCGGAAGCACCTTTTCGTGCACAAAGAGTTATAATCCACCAAGCCCAGCTTCGCCATTGCCTCCGGTTATTACTGTTCAATTAATCA
>JAYVXJ010000462.1:0-1693 GCA_043785285.1 Chitinophagaceae bacterium | reverse complement strand
AAGCTGCATTTCTGAAGCCGGGTCATCCTCCGCAGATCGGAAAAGGCAATAGCGGCGTAATCTACATAGACGATTTTGAAGGTTCTACCAGTTCCATTGACCTCCGCTTTCCACTCACCAGCTGGGCCCTTGCTTCAACACCACAGGGGAACGGACTTTTTCCGGAGGGTAGTCTGAATGATTCCCTAGATTACGGATACAATCGTTCCAAGATTGCCTGGTATAATATTGAACCTACGCTCCAGGATAGAACCAACAGCGCCAATCCGGTGCGGGACTATGAAAATTTTTCTGATCCCCGGATTTCACCCATCAATATCCAGCAACTCTTTCCCAAGCTCACACCCGAGTTCGGACAGGCACAACTGATCACCTTCGATGTGGCTTATTATCCAACAGAAAAAGGTCCTTATAATTTTGATGCGCGACCGGGAAGCCTTATGCCGGATGGAAAACTGGCTAACCCTCAAAAGCGTTGGGGTGGTATCATGCGGGCCATAGATCAAACAGATTTTGAAACGAGCAATGTGCAATACGTGGAGTTCTGGATGCAAAGCCCCTTTCTCACAAATCCCGGCGGCAGCGGCGGACAACTTTATTTTGATCTGGGCAGTGTTTCTGAAGATATACTCAAGGATGGAAGAAGACTTTTTGAAAACGGATTGAATACACCGGCCAATCCATCCGCCATAGACAGCAGTTCCGTTTGGGGCAGGGCACCTGCGAATCAGATTCAGGTTACCAATGCATTCAGCAATGATCCTTCAGACCGGCCTTATCAGGATGTGGGCTTTGACGGGTTGGATGATGCGGGTGAACAATCTAAATTTTCCAATTACCTCAGCAAGCTGGCTGCTTCCTACGGAACTTCTTCGCCCATCTATCTGAAAGTACAGAATGATCCATCGGGAGATGATTTTCTGAACTACCGCGATCCTTCTTATGACCAGTCAAAATCGGGTATACTTGACCGGTATAAAAATATCAATAGTCCGCAGGGTAACTCGCCCGTAGCAACCGGTGGTTCCACCTATGTAAATGCATACACGCTTTATCCGGATCAGGAAGATCTGGATCATGATAATACCATGAATCAGCTGGAAGAATATTTTGAATACAAGGTGAACCTGGTGCCTTCGCAGCTTGCGGTGGGACAAAATTTTGTTTCCGATAAAAGGGATTTTGTAGGTAGTAATGGCGTTCCTCAAACCTGGTATCAATTCCGGATCCCGATTAACGCATATACGCAGAAAGTAGGTAATATTCCTGATTTCAAATCCATCCGGTTTATCCGGATGTACCTGACCGGCTTTAGCGATTCCATTGTTTGCCGCTTTGCCGAATTCCAGCTGATCCGCGATTCCTGGCGCAATTTTAATTATGAACTGGATACGACTGGTCAGTATATTACCATTCCGACGAATAGTCCGACGGACTTCAACGTAACTGCCGTAAACATCGAACAGAACAGTTCCAGAACACCGATACCTTATGTAATTCCGCCGGGCATTCAACGTCAGCAGCAACTCAGCACCAATAATGTCAACCTGTTGCTGAACGAACAAGCCATGAGTTTACAGATCTGTAATCTGGCCCGGGGCGATGCACGTGGCGTGTTTAAAAATACCAACCTGGATCTGAGACGTTATGGAAAGATGGACATGTTCATCCATGCAGAATCCAGAGGTGCTGC
>JAYVXJ010000461.1:0-5800 GCA_043785285.1 Chitinophagaceae bacterium | reverse complement strand
ATAGTTTTAAAGGGCGCAGTCTGAGTAATGCCAGTTTTGACTATAATTATATGATCCGAAATATTTATTTATTCGGTGAGCTGGCTGCTGATCACGCTCATCATCTGGCGTTGGTACAGGGAGCATTACTTAGTCTGGCCACCAATCTTGATCTTTCCATTCTGTACCGGAATATTTCGCCGGCTTATCAGTCATTGTATTCGGATGCATATACCGAGAATGGTAGTCCGGTAAATGAAAAAGGACTTTATGCAGGATTATCCGTCAGACCATGGAATGGATTGCGGTTTGAAATGTATTATGATTTATTTGTATTTCCATGGTTAAAGTACCGGGTAGACGCTCCCACCTCCGGAAATGATTTTTTAATTCAGGCATTTTATCAACCCGATAAAAACTGGTATTTAAATGCCGGATATAAACATGAAAAAAAGCCGGGTAATCAGGAAACTCCCGAAATGGGCGCCCATCGGGTGTTTTCACCGGTAAAACAGCGTGGGCACCTGGAGACCGGGTTCAAAATGAGTAGAAACTGGCATATTAAGGGCCGGATGGAAGCTATATGGATTCGAAGGGATTGGGGGGAAATCAGAACAAAACAGGAGGGTTTTCTCGGATTTTTAGATATTTTCTATAATAGTAGATTGATAAATGGAAATCTCAGAATCCAGCGTTTTTTGAGTCCGGGTTATGATTTTCGAATATATATATATGAAAATGATATGTTATTCAATTTTTCGCTTCCTTCTTATTATGATAACGGTTGGAAATATTACGTTAACCTGCATAAGGGTTTTCATATAGGGAAAAAGCATGGTTTTGCTGGCATTAAGCGGGTTTCCGGATGGATAAAGTGGAGTCAATCTATTTACCCGGATAAATTATTCACAGGCAGTGGGTTAAATAAAATAAACGGCAATAAAAAAAGTGAAATTAAGGCCCAGATCCAGATTAGTTGGTGAAAGTTTGCAGCATTTTGCAGCATTATGGAATTATGGGTTGTCTTTGATAAAGCGGGGGTGAATATTTAACAATTTTTTTTGTTGGATATAAAAGTTTCCTAATTTACACGCACTAAATTCAAAAATTCACATCACATGAGAAAATTTCTATCACTGTTAGCAGTGCTGGTATTATTTGATGTATCGGCATTTGCACAGACGAAAGTGGTTACAGGAAAAGTAACGGACCAGCAAGGTCAGCCGGTTCCTTTTGCTTCCATTCGACTGAAAGGAAGTAAGACGGGTGCAAGCGCTGACGTAGATGGTAATTTTTCAATCAGGGCAGAATCTTCACAGACACTTATTATTTCGGGCACCGGCATAACGCCCATGGAAGTTCCGGTGGGCAATGACGCCGTACTTGATATTACGGTTGTGCGTGCGGCCAATGCGCTCACGGAAGTTGTAGTAACTTCTCTGGGTATTCAGCGTCAGTCAAAGGAATTGGGATATTCCACGGCGCGAATCAGCAATAAAGAATTAACCCAGGCGAAGGTCATTGATGTTTCAACAGGCTTGCAGGGAAAAGTTTCCGGCTTGCAGATTAATCTGACAAACAACAGTGTTAACCCGACAACGAGGGTGGTATTGAGAGGTAACCGGTCCATTACCGGTAACAACCAGGCGCTGCTGGTACTGGATGGATTTCCGATTGATGATATTAACTATATAACCAAGATCAATCCGGAAGATATAGAATCTGTTAACATCCTGAAAGGTGCGGTGGCTGCTGCGATCTACGGATCAAAGGCGTCCAACGGTGTGTTGGTGATGACCACCAAACACGGAACCAGGGGAAAGCCAACGATTACGATTGGAAATACGTATGAATTGGAAACGGTTTCCTATATGCCGGATCTGCAAAATTCTTTCGGACCTTACGGAGGTGAAGGAGCATATACCAATGCAAACGGAACGGTGCGTTACGTGCCTTATGAAAATCAGAGCTATGGTCCCGCATTCGACGGAAGCAGGGTTCCGCTGGCGATTAAGCCCAAAGGATTTGAAGCCGATGGCGTAACACCAACAGGGTTCGATACTTTATACACAACCAATTCGGCCAAGAAAAATGAAAAAAGAAACTTTTTTAATACCGGTATAACCAACCAGTTTAACGTCAGTTATTCAACGGGTGATGAGCACTCGGGATTTTATCTTGGTTTCCAGGATGCATATATTGCCGGAGTCCTTCCTAAGGATGCATCCCGCAGGGATAATGTAAGGGTAAACGGATACAAGGAGTATGGTAAATTTAAAGCAGAGTATAGTATATTTTATAATCAGAAGACATCTGATGTAGCCGGGAATAGTTATAACCAGGTAGCTGGAGGTGTTTTCAGTGGCCGGCCGATTTATTTTGAATTGTTGAATATGCCGGCAAGTGCGCCTTTCAATGGATTCAAAGACTGGAGAAATGATCCTTATTCTACCCCCAGTGGATATTATGATGCGTATGCAACAAATCCCTATTGGACAATTGATAATTCCAGAAGAAAAACAAAGAGCAATGATGTCTTCGGAAACATCAATCTTTCTTATAAGATTACACCCTGGCTTACGGTATCTGACCGGTTTGGTGTAGTGCAGGTAAACCAGGCCAGAAAATACAACCGCGCCGGTATTACTTTTGAACCCTGGGCCATTGCGGATCCATGGGGAGCAGGTAACGTGCCAAGCTCTACCAAGTCATTACTTCCCGCAGCTTATGATGAGGACTTTACAGAGCAAAGGATAAACAATGATTTAATAGCGGTATTTAATAAAAGCTTTGGAAATTTCAGTTTATCCGGTTTAGTGGGATGGAATTTTCATCAGCGTTCATCACATGTGATGTTCCTGCAGGGAGATAACCTACAGTTCCCCGGCTTCTATAATATTTCCAGCGTGCTGGGAACACCAATTTATGGAGAACTGGATTTCAAACAAAGAGAAACTTCTGTATACGAAGAAGTTACTTTAGGATTCAAGGACTACTTGTTCCTTCATTTATCCAACAGGGATGAATGGAGTTCCGTACTGGATCCCAACCATCAACACTATGAATATCCTGCAGCTGATATCTCCTTTGTATTCAGCCAGGCTATTGCACCTTTGAGAAATAGTAAACTGCTTTCTTACGGAAAGGTAAGGGGTGGTATAACACAGGTGGCCAATATTAACCTGGGTACCTCACCTTACGGTGCTTATTCGCTCATCAATCCTTTCGTTACAGCAAATGGATTTCCCTTTGGAAATGTGGGTGGTTATAACCAGTCTAATGTATTCCTCAACAAGGATATCCAGCCGGAAAAAACAACCGCCGGGGAAGTGGGTATCGAACTTGGATTCCTGGATAACCGCATCAGCTTTCTGGCCGATTATTATAATAGTGTAACCAAGAATCAAACCCTCACAGCCAGTGTTTCTGCCGCTACCGGTTATACTGGTAAGGTGGTGAATGCCGGTCAGGTTACCAATAAAGGAGTGGAAATGGATTTGAATATTACCGTGATCCGGAATAAAGACTGGACCTGGACGGTAGGTGCAAATTATGCTCATTATACCAACCGCGTGGATCAATTGTTACCGGGCATAGATGAGTTACCTATTCCAACTAACGTGAATGTAACTAATCCAACGGGTGTAAATACCGGTTTGAATAGTGGTATCTCCGGAGGAATTTATGCAGTCAAGGGACTTCCTTACCCGGTGATCAAAACAACAGACTGGATCAGGGATTCTCTTACCGGAAAAGTTATTGTGGATCCGATTACCGGACGCCCGACAGTGGATCCTACCAACAAAATTTTTGGAAACACCAATCCGACAGACATACTGGGATTAAAAACATCCGTTTCCTACAAGGGGATTACGCTGGGTGTGGTATTCGATTACAGAGGTGGAAATCAGATCATCAATACATTGGGAGCACAACTTGACTTCCCCGGAGTTTCCGCGCATTCTGCTCAAAATGGTCGTCAGCGCTTCATCTTCCCGAATTCCGTTGTTAAGGACGGAAGCGGTAAGTATATTGATAATACCTCTATCGCCGTTAACAATGGTGGAAATATTGGTGGTGCCGGTTTCTGGCCTGATATATACACCAGCGGAATCGGTAGCCCGTATGTTACCAGTGCAGCTTTCTGGAAATTGAGGGAAGCGACCATCACGTACGAAATTCCTGCATCTATCGTAGCAAAAACCAGAATGATCAAGAGGGCTGTAATCGGAGTGGTTGGAAGGAACCTGCTCATGTTCCGTCCGAAATCAAATATCTGGACAGATCCTGAATTTTCAGATGACAACAGTAATGCGGTGGGTAGAACATCAGAATTCCAGTTGCCACCTACCCGGATTTTCGGAGCTAATTTAACGTTGACCTTCTGATCCAAACACTAAGAATAAAAAACAAAATATTTAGATATGAAAAAATTAACGGGTCTGCTTTTTGTGATTGTGCTTGCCGGAAGCAGTTGCAAAAAAGCTTTGGATGTTAATCAAAATCCAAATCAGCCCACGGCTGTTACACCGAACGTGGTTCTTTCCGCAGCACTGGTAGGTACTGCATCGAACAATGCTTTTGATTTTCCCGGCGTTTCCCGCTGGATGGGATATTTCTCCAGAAGCGGAAACTATGTTCCGGATGTGCAAACAGAAACGTACACAATTCCCAATGATTATACGGATGGAGAATGGAGTAATATCTATTTGAACCTGAACAGTTATGATTATATAGAAAAAACTGGTCAGTCCCTCGATTTGCCATTTTATGTAGGCGTTGCCAAAGTGATGAAAGCGTATAATTTTGGTATACTGGTGGATATGTATAATGATGTTCCTTATAAGGAAGCATTCCAGATCAGTGCGATCATTAAACCAAAATATGACAAGGGAGAAGACATATATGTTGATCTGGTTCACCAATGTGACAGCGCTATTCAATATTTCGAAAAAGCGAAAGTGTTCTACGCGGCTCAACCTTCTAGTGTTGGATCTACAGATGATCAGTATGACGTGATGTTTGGAAGTGGAAAATCAGGGGCGGTCAGCCAGGATGACAGACTGGTTCTCTGGGAAAAATTTACCAATACCCTGAAATTGAAACTGTTGCTGACGATGTCCAATGTAGCTACCCAACAAGGTTTGATAACAACAGAAATTGATGCTATTAATACCAATGGATTTGGTTTTTTGGGTGTAGGCGAAAGCGCTACCGTTAATCCGGGTTATACAGCATCCAATGGTAAAATCAGTCCGGTTTTCGCCTTATTCAGAAAGTTGGATGGCACCCCTACCAATGCTGATGCCTATTACCGGGCAAATACGTATGCCGTCAATTTTTACGTGGGTACAGAAGACGAAAGGCAATACGTTGTTTATTCCGGGGTTTCCGGTAATCCGGGAAGCAATTACGATGGTGATCCAGCCTCCGTGCCGAATGCAAATACTGCCGGAGTAGGACCAGGTCTTGTAAAGGACTTTACCCAGGTTGCGGTTATATTATCCGATTTTGAAAGTCTTTTCCTGCAGGCGGAAGCGGTTCAGCGGGGATGGAACGTTACGGGAAATGCGAAGAATTTATACGAATCTGCAGTTGAACAGAATTATGTTTATCTGGCTTCCGGAAAAACAGCCAGCGGGATCATTACTACTCCTGTTCCGGATGCCCAATCTTACTTAAGCCTCGGACATGATTTGGCTGACTGGTCAGCTTCGCCGGATAAACTGGCAACCATCATGACCCAGAAATGGATTGCTTTAAATGGGATAAGCTGGGTGACCGCTTATTCCGATTACAGAAGAACTCATTTTCCCGGCCC
>JAYVXJ010000460.1:0-1695 GCA_043785285.1 Chitinophagaceae bacterium | reverse complement strand
CCTCAATATTTTTCTGGCTTCATCCTTGGGAATGACCTCACCGAAATTGTCATACAAGGGATGGGTGACTTTTTCAGCAGGCTTTTGTTTTTCAAACTTTCTCAAATCATTCATCACTTCATCACTCATGGTAATGAACGCATCACAGCTTTTTAAAAAATATCTTGTGAACGACACATCGCCCGGGCGCTTTTCATGGGGCAGTACATTATCGGTGATGGCAATAATTCGTGTTTTCCTGTTCTTCCTGACCTGTCTTAATATCGTGCCGAGGGCAGGTCCCATGAACGGAAGCCAATAGCGGACTACCACAAGATCCGGCGCTTCTTTTCTCAAACGACTTCCAATGGATAACCAATTGAAGGGATTGATGGAATTGATCAATGTATGGATCTCCATCCCGACAGGTGGCGGATCCGATGAGTACTGGGTTGTACCCGGAAAAAGAAATCCAGGGTATTGTAAAGAAAAGGAACAGATGTAAGCAATATGACCTTCATCAATAAAAGCTTTGCAGAGACGCTGATCAAAAGTAGCAAGTCCTCCGCGCAGTGGATAAGCGGGGCCGATGATAACCACTTTCATAATCCGGTTCGCTTTTCAATCAGGTAAGTATTTCTATTTTGGGAATTACGTGAGATAAGTTCGGAAACAAAACCCGTAACGAACAATTGCGTACCTATGACCATGAAAACGAGGGCAACAAAAAATAACGGTCTTTGGGTGAGGCCTGTTTTGTCCAAGAAAAATTTGGAGATCGTGAGATAAACAAGAATGATGAACCCAAAAAGGAAACAGAGAATACCCCAGGATCCGAATAAATGCATGGGACGTTTGCCATACTTACCGACAAACATAATGGAAGCCAGATCCAGTCCGCCGGTGATCAACCTTCCCATACCGAACTTCGACTTTCCATATTTGCGCGGATGGTGTTCTACCACTTTTTCTCCAATCTTCCGAAAGCCCGACCATTTAGCGATTAATGGAATATAACGGTGCATTTCTCCGTACACTTCGATGCTCTTCACCACTTTCAGGCGGTACGCTTTCAGTCCGCAGTTGAAATCATGCAACTTGATTTTAGAAATCTTGGAAGTTACCCAGTTAAAAAACCGGGAAGGGATGGTTTTAGATAAAGGATCATGACGTATTTTTTTCCAGCCACTTACCAGATCGAATCCATTGTCCAGAATCATCCGGCGCAAGGAAGGAATTTCTTCCGGACTATCCTGCAGATCGGCATCCAGAGTAACGACCACTTCGCCCTGGCTGCTGCGAAAGCCTTCATTAAGCGCAGCGGATTTCCCATAGTTTCTTTGAAAACGGATTCCCTTGATATGATCATTCTGTTCATGAATGGATTCAATCACCTCCCAGGAATGATCGGTACTGCCGTCATCCACCAGGATCACTTCATAAGAGAAATAGTTGTCCAACATCACTTTTACAATCCATTTGCAAAGCTCAGGAAGAGATTCCTCTTCATTAAAAACCGGGACAATAACAGAAAGATCCATGTGTGATTACAACTTGGGTTCTTGGAAAATATCTTTTTTCTTTCTCAGGATGGCAGCGTATATCATGCCTATGATACTATCAATGATCACCCAGGTACCAAATCCTTTTAGTTGTCCCATAGGCTCCATATTCTTATTGGCGTCATCAAAACCCTTCATTTTATCATCTATCTGG
>JAYVXJ010000459.1:0-1699 GCA_043785285.1 Chitinophagaceae bacterium | reverse complement strand
ATAAATTCTGGGTCAGCAAACTGAAAAAGTTAGAAACCATTTTAAACAATAAAGCAAAATGAAAATGGAAAACAAAAAATTTTCACACAAGCATTACCGCCAACATTACGACACACGAAGCATTTTAAGATTTTGGAATAGCCTAGTCAGCCTGATAAAATTGAATCACTTCATCATTACAGCAATGGTCTTTAATGTTTTTCGTTTTTTGATGAATATTATTTGACTCATCGTGATGGTGATGAGCTATATCATGAATATGAAAATGAATAGCAACTCCAATTTCCTCTTCATGGTGATATTTATTATTAAAACCCATATCAATCTCGGCACAACAAGCAAAACCAATAACAATGTTTAAGGAAAACACGGTTAATAGTAGGGCTGCCTTTAGTTTTATGATAATCTTAGTATTCATCAGCAAAATCCATGTAAAAGAAGGTGCAATTTTTAAGCCGGGGTTTATATAATTCAGGATATTTCTTATATGATTTTAAGATAGAAGTCCCCATGGTCAGATTACATTTTTATTCCTCCCATATCCATACCAGCCATAGGGCTGGCGCCCTTTCTGAAAATATATTCACTTTGTAGCAGGTAAGCCCCATTGATTACCACTGCATCACCTTCTTTTAAACCAGATTTGATCTCCAGAAGGCCATTCCCTTCCGACCCTGTTTCCACCATTTTGCTCATGAATTTATTTTGCGAGGTCTGCACCCAGATCATGGCCATTTTACCATTCCTCAATACTGCATTTACAGGAAGGGAAAGTGACTTTCGTTCAGGAGATTTAAGGACCACATAGGCTGGCATGCCGGGCTTTAACTGATGATTGCTATTCGCTATTTTTATTCTGATCAGGTTAATCCGCTTTTCCGGATTGATTTCCGGGTTTACAAATTCTACCTTCCCCTCCATTTCCATTCCTGTAATACCTGGAATTTTGACCGTTACTTTGGATGATGGATATAACTGGCTTAATTGTGAGGTATATACCTGAACGTCTACCCATAAAGTAGAAAGCCCAGCTAATTGAATAATACTTCCTCCTTCTGCAACATATTCTCCTTCCTGTACATTCAGTGTTGTAATGTAACCGGCTTCGGCACTAAAAAAGGTTGTAACGCTACTGTTGCTATCATTTTTAAAATTGCTTATTTGCGCTTCACTCATGCCCCATAACAACAACTTATTCTTAGCGCTTTCTATCAACTGATCGAAATCTATTACCGTGTTTCCCAGAGCCTTGCGCTTTTGCACTGCAAGTAAATATTCCTGTTTGGCGTTGTTCAACTCTTCGCTATAAAGGTCAAAAAGTTTAGCTCCTTTGGGCACATAGTCTCCGATATTTTTGAAATACAACCTTTCCATTCTGCCTGCAACTCTTGTACTCACCACATATATTTTGGTTTGATCGAAACTAAGCGTCCCGGTTAATACCATCTGACTCCCCATTGCCCCATCGCGAATGGTATCCACCTGTATATTTCCCAATTGTATTTGTTCAGGACTTAGTTCGAGTTCGTTGTCATTTTTCTGCTGCGTGCTTTTTTTAACCGCTGTGAGTTCCATATGACATATCGGGCATTTACCAGGTTTTGCTTCTACCACCTGTGGATCCATGGAGCAGGTGTAATATATATCATTCGCCTTTTCGGAAGCCAGCGGCTTTTTATTGTTGCAGGAAATCAGCAAT
>JAYVXJ010000458.1:0-1699 GCA_043785285.1 Chitinophagaceae bacterium | reverse complement strand
TCAAATTCGTCGCGTTGTTATTCGGAAAGCGGGTGGACAGAGAATACTCCGGATTTGCATAACTTATACTTTCACCCGGAGCGAGGGTTCCGTCTTCAAAGTAACGCTTGGCTGTTGGCGGCCCGATCATGGCAGCTGTGAAAATACCTCCTACATCAATCTGTTTATCACTTGTGTTAGCAAAAGAGACCCTGGTAAAGACTTTAAAATTCTTGGTTAACTTAAGGTCTCCGCTGAAATCTACGTTATATCGATTATAACCACTGTGAATGGCAACTCCCTGATCATTCTGGTATCCAAGTCCCAAACGAAAAGTAGCTTTTTCACTTCCACCTGATACCGATAAAGAATGATTCTGGGAAAGAGCTGTCCTGTATAGAATATCCTGAAAATTAGTACTTGAAAAAATAATCGTTTTAGTAGGGTCCAGGGGATCAGGAATGCTTTGCCAACCCTCGTCCAACTTATGTTTGTTGTCTGGCGTTAGATATTGTTCACTAAAAATAGTTTGATTCGTCAGGTCATTCCCTATTCCACCAGGATATGAATTCCCGGTAAGAAGATTTACATAAGGAGGATAATTTCTCGAAGTGGCTAATATTCCAAGTCTTGAATAGTACTCAAAATCTTTTGCGGCAAGCAGATCATACTTTTTATTTGTTTTGGAAAGGGTGAAATCAATATTATAATTAACAAGGGTTTTACCGGCTTCCCCGGATTTCGTAACAATAATAATAACTCCGTTTGTTCCCCTGGCTCCGTAAATGGCAGTGGCTGCAGCATCCTTTAAAACCTGAATGGACTTAATATCCATTGCATTAAGATTATTCATATCACTCCGGATAACGCCATCTATCACAAATAAAGGAGCCGCACCATCCGGATTGTTAATTGAGGTTCCGCCTCTGAGGATAATCCGGGGAGCTGCGCCCGGTTGTCCTGATGTATTTTGAACCCTTAATCCAGGTATCGCGCCTTCCAATGCCGATGCAATATTCGGATAAGGAACGTTTTCTAATACCTTATTGTCGAGCTTTGATATAGAAGTGGTAACCAACTCCCTGGACTGCGTTCCATACCCTACAACTACCACCCCTTTTAAAGATGAAAAGTCCTCCTCCATATTTATGTCTATACCCGTTCTTCCGGAAATCAGCACATTCTGGCTTTTCATTCCGATCAATGAAAATATCAGCGTTCCTTTAGCCTCCGTCACATTTATGGAATAATGACCATTCGCATCGGAGGTTACCCCGTTATTCGTTCCCTTTAATACCACACTTACTCCCTGAACAGGATTTCCTTCCGGGTTTTTTACTGTACCGGTAATCGCGTTTTGTGCAAAAAGACTTAAAGAAAACAATTGAAGAAAAAACAAAAGATATAAGCATCTTTTCTGACAGAGCTTGCTTAGGATCCAGCTCCATTTCTTTGCAGTTTTTTTCATGATTTTCGTTTTTTAGCCTGGTTCATTGTTCCGGTAGAATATTACAAAACCTGTTGAAATGGCATTCACTAAGTAAACTGAATGAATACCATTTTTTTAAAAATATTTATTGAATTCAGTTATTTAAAAGTAAACGCTAACATCTTCTTACCCTTCAACTTTTGTTCACATTAATAATACTATTTTTCAGAAATAACAAAATATTAACCGGCCTCATATTTAAGCTACCGCAGCAATAATTTTCTTAACGAA
>JAYVXJ010000457.1:0-5816 GCA_043785285.1 Chitinophagaceae bacterium | reverse complement strand
AATACTTTAGCCTACCCCCATCATCTGATTTTATCTTTGGGATATCATATTTTACAACCCCCAATATATCCGTTGTCTTATGCTTAAGTACAAGGTTTAATGAAGTCCTAATTTTACTACTTCCTTCTGCATTTTGATCATTGGGGTTATCAGGATATACATCAAAAATATTACTGCCCACAATATTTTCTCTTGTAGTCTTGGCAACTTTAATATATTCGTCGGATACAGCAATGATCGTAAAGTTAATATCCATCACTACTATCAATGCCGATGATTGTTCGAACAAATCTTTATAATCTTTAATCTCCATATTCATTTTTTAAGATCAGAATTCTCAGCAATGGAAGAAACGATTACGCCCTCCACCAGGATGGTATAATAAGAATATGATTAGCTATTAAGTTTTCTGATCTTTTTTTATACTGTTCTTTACCTCAGGCACTTTCGGTATTTCAAGATTCCTGTTAAGTGAATTAAAACAGGGTTTCTTGAAGTTACTATTAATTCGATAGACTGTCTGAAATCCTTAACTATAGCACATAACATATGACAATCTATACTAAAATATTATGTACGAGTTCACGAATGACTTTCAAGGAAAAAGGCTTTTGAATGAAATGGGGAATTCCGGCAGTTTGAGCCCGTTTTCGGGTTAACGGATAGGTATCCGCAGTTATCATGATTACTTTACTCATAGATAGTAAAGACGGATAGTGTTCAATCATATTAAGACCGCAACCATCTGGAAGAGTTGTTATCTAGTAGGACAATAAATGGATGTTGGCGATCCCATTTTTTATTACCTTCTTTTAATGTAAATGCGCAGTCGATCTGGATGATGGCACCTTTCAAAATCAATTGAATTAACTCGCAGAGATCCTTCTCATCATCAATGATCAATATTTTCTTCCTTCTGTTCACGGGTGGGTTTAACCATCTACAGTAATACAATAACTGGGCCTTCAGTCCCAGATTTGCATTAGATATCCTTAATCGCCCGGTTTTTACACGTATACTGGTATTCACAACATTGAAACACCATTTTATGAAGTCAACGAAAGTTTTTCAGGCCTGCTTTTTCTTCTTATCATTAACCGTCAGCTTTTTCTGTATTCATGTGGATCCCAACCCCTGCTATGGCTGTGATTGACTTAATAAAAAGAAAATAATATTCCGATACCTATTCCCCAGGTTGACCCGGTAGGGAAGAATATACCCATTACGGGAGGCGCCATTCATATCCGGATTTACACATCGAAGGCTGTCATGAGCAGTTATCCGCTGATATTTTATATTCATGGTGGTGGCTGGGTATACGGCTAAGGTTGGAATAATGAGAGAAAGCGCCGGCGGCAATTTGGCTGCTAACGTAGCGATCATGGCACGAGTCAAGAAAATAAAAATGTCCATGGCAGAAGTATTGGTTTATCCCATAGCCCAAAGTGATACGAATTCCGCATCATACCGGAAAAACGCCGGGGCAAAACCACTTAACCGGGCTATTATGATTTGGTTTTACAAAATGTATCTGCCGTCTATGGCTGCAGCTTCCGATCCAAGAATCGATTTGATACGGCAACCTGAAAGGCAGGCCCAGGCTTTGGCCTCTGCTCAATTGAAAAAGGCGTTTGAAAAATAAAATCAGTTTAAATCATACGACATGGATAAACATCAAGAATTTGCCGAATTCAGCAACTAACATATAACTAAAGTCTTTTCATCCATTGGAAAATTGAAATTCGTATTGATTACATATCCATTTTCCTGCAGCGTAAAAACTGTTGTTCTAAATATCCAACAGGATATCGATCCGTGGTCAGAATTGAAATTATGGATATTTTCTGCTACCGTTTTGAAGATCTGGGTCAATAGCTTTTCAGCAATTTCCATTTCCTGATCACAATACTTCATAAGCTGTCCATATATTGTTTCCGCATACTCGTCGTAGACATCGGACAAATAAGTATCAGATGTTGGGTAAGAACGCGATTCAGACATAAGTGGACACAAGGGAATGGGCTTACAGAAGTAATACATCAATAAGGAGGTAAAGACTTTAATTTTATTAGATTAACAACATTCGGGAACATTTGGTTAGGCTGCAATTCAACCTTTCCTCCTACCTTATTTCTTTCTTAGAAGGATCGATAACTTGTGATCATTACGGGTACGATGATCACAATATTTTTCTGAAGTAGGGAGAAATTGAACGACTTGGGGCTGCCGTACCTGTATTTAAAATAGATTTAAGCGTTCCGTTTAGTGAAGAGGCATTTTAAAAGCCTTGATCATGAAAAAAATTGTAGAAATAAAAAAAATATTTTCTTGACGAATAATCAAAATGCACATCCATTTACTGTTCAGCATATTTCCAATTAGCTTTTAATCAAAATATAGACCAAAATGATCCCCTTTTCCGATATTTTCTAGTGTAACTATAAATTAATTAAGCTACATAATATTTAGACAATTTACTATCAGCATGTTTTCTTGTAAAAGACCAGTCGATCTTTTTATTTGCTTTGTTTCGTTGTTGTGACCAACAGGCAAGTTCTCTTTAACCAAGGCTTACATTCGTTTTTTTTAGCATTAACCGGATCGTTTCCCTGTTAATGCTGCCTAAGCCTTTGTGCCCACTTAGTTTTTCAGTTAACAACTCTAAACTCCACCTTGCCCTGCCTTCCGGAGGATCACTACAGGCCAGAGCAATTATCTCTGCCTCCTGTTTGGGACCATATTTCCTGGGCTGCCCACTACGTTCCTTTTCTTGCAATGACTTTTCGGTGTTAATGTTTTTCCAATCTGAATTAAATTTAAACTTCATACTTATACCAGATTGAGCAGTCACAGTTTGGACAACCATTATAATAATAATTACCATATTAAATAAAACCCTGTTTGTGGTCATAAAAAACAATTTACCGAATTAGGTATGATAGGCCTAAATGATCTTAAATAAACGAGCTTTCAATTTCTTTCGGAAATTCCACACCTATTTGGCTACGGATTTCAGTCATCGTTTTTTGTATTGAATGGCTGCGGGAATGAGGCATGATAGGGCTTTCATATTCGCCAGCCTGTATAAGGTCATTTGCGTGCTGCATTTCATATATAAATCCGTGGCTAATACGGTCGTCGTGTAATGATTCTACAAGATTGTATTCACCGTCATATAACTTGCAACCATAAGCGCGCCAGAAATCCGGAATTTCAATGTATCCCTTTTCGCCAAATATTCTTCCAGTATTTGTCATACGTGTAACAATTGACGAAAATAATGAGGCAGTCAATTCATTATACTGCAAAGTCACAGCCAATCGTTCATCAACGCCGAAAGGTGTTAGTTGACCCGAAGCGCTAATATTTACTGGTTCCCTGTCGGTAAAATAATACGCTAATGCTATCGGATAAATTCCCAATTCAAGTAATGAGCCTCCTGCAAGCGCTCTGTCAAATAATTTCACCTGTGTTACCTTATTCATTGGATATGCAAAATCAGCTTGTATCACTTTGATTTCTCCGATTTGACCATCGTCCACCCACTGCTTTGCTTTTATTATAGCTGGTAAAAAATAGGTCCACATGGCTTCCATTAAGAAAACCCGTTTCTCCTTCGAGATACATGCCAATTTATTAAATTGACTATCATTAATGGTGATTGGCTTTTCACACAAAACAGCTTTACCGGCTTTCAGGCATTGTAATACCTGATTAAAATGTAACGGATGAATAGTTGCAATGTATACTGCATCTATCTCCTTATTTAGGTATAGTTCCTCATAATTTAATGCCAGAGGTATATTATATCGGGTTGCAAAAGCCGTCGCCCTTTCCGGATCACTTGCCGCTACGGCCACTAGGGAAGCCCGCTCCATCAATTTAAAATCATTTACGAAAGCATGCGCTATTGTTCCAGCTCCTATTACTCCCCACCGGATTTTAGCATTTGTCATAATGGCAATCTGTTTTCAACAATTTCGCTGGTGGAAAATTTATAACGCATATTTCGGTAAACACAAACGTCAGTTATGTCTTCAGGTGTTCCCAATGGAACTGCCCTGAAATTAGTGGAAATACGATAGGCGCTTTTCACGGGCAATACCCGGTGCCAACAATGTCCATGAAGGAAAATCAGAGTGCCCTTCTTTGGTGCATAAACAACCTGGCCATCCATATCTGCATCCGGAATGCCGGCAGGTAATTCTCCACCTAAATGTGTCCGGGGAAATACAACCAACTGACCTCCTGTCTCTTCGGTTATATCGTGTGTATATATTAATCTGTTCAGATTATATTTCAGTTTATTTTCAGGAGCGCAATCCTGATGCCAGGCCTGGCCTATGCTTCCTCTTTTCGAAAACATAGCCATACAATACAAGTTAGTCCAGCCATTGACCAGAATGGCACTAGTAATGGCATTTAATTGCTCATTTTTATCTATAGAATCCAAATCTGCATTTCCCTCCCGGTATGGAAACCAGGGTATCACTTCAACACCAGCGCTTTTTATAAACTCATCTGTGTGCTCCCATGTCGGATCCAATCCATAATGTTTCAGGATGTTTTCATTTGCTTCATCCATCACATTATCGGAAAAAAAATTCTCCAGGATCAGAAATCCGTTTTTCCAAAATTCTTCAACATATTTCTGATGAGCTACCATATAACATTACTTTTTATTCCATAGATATGTAAATAGAGTGTCGGAGGATTTCAAATATTTATCCTGAGACGTTTCATTCAACCACTGTGTTTTAATGTAGTCGTTTTTTGTAATCCGAGCATCAATGTTTTTAAAATAAATATTTCCTTTCCACATGGGTCTGGTTTTCCATGGGGAATTGATATAATGTATAGCCTTAATCACATCTGGATTGTCTCTGACTGTTTGAAAATAAATCGTAAACCAGTTTTTCCATGCCTTTTCGGCATCGGCCTTTTTTGTCAGGTCAAGCGGTTTACATACTCCATTGGAATCGAGAAATACGGGACTGGATTCTGCAATAAATAAAGGTTTCTTGTGATCTCTCGCAAATTGTAGCATCGGATGATTTGCATCAGCAGGGATGAAAAACGAATAAGCAACCCAATCCACGTAATTATCTCCAGGATAAAAAACATCCATGATTTCGCGGTTTGCACCCGCTCCCTTGGACTGCCATACATAAGCGACATTTTTTACTCCCATAGAATCCATTTTCTTCCTGATCCTCTTCCATGCCGGGATATAAAACTCCTTTTTATAATGGTTCCAGTCAAAACCATCAAATTCATACCCGATGCGAAGGAATACCGGCCGGTCGCCTAAATTTTTTATCCAGTTGCCCAATCTGTAAATCAGGTCATCATGCCCGCCTTGGGCCGTAATACTGTCATTTCCCTGACTTATATCAAGTCCAATTGCTAAACATGATTTTTTTAAGGAGCTTGCTGCAACTGTAACAGACATGTTTTCCGGACCATCGCCCCAATTATCTATAGTCGTTAACCCATCAAGACCTTTATGTACAAATCCAAAAGAATTAAATCCCGTTAAAAAATCTGTGTATTGAGTAAATCCTCCGGCAGCCGGATAATGATCGAAATAACCATCTGTAAATTGATCTGTTCCTCCAATTGATTCCAATTCTTGACCTGTAAAAAGGATTACTTTCCCGTTAGCTGGTTCAAATTTTGTTAGCCTTAGGCTATCCCGTGCTGTTTTTGTCCCTGAAGTTTCCGGACGATCATTGCATGAACTAAGCACAATGAATAAGGTAAATAGCAACCTTACTAAGAAAAACTTCCTTCCCATATAACTTCTTTCTTTATAT
>JAYVXJ010000456.1:0-1703 GCA_043785285.1 Chitinophagaceae bacterium | reverse complement strand
TGTAGTCCCAATTCCAGGTATAATCAAGATAATTATATTCATTCTCCATGTTCGTACCAGCCTCTCCTGAAAATGTCGATTGCGGGTCTTTTTCTTTTGCTATTTTCCGTAATTGCGTGACAAGGGTATCGAGAAAGCGGCCCGGGCCAACCGTAAAGAACTGATCCCAGGAGATAGATGGTACCCCGATATCAATCAGGCGTTTGGTCGAAGTCAACGCTTCTTCCTGCCAGAGCTTATTGGAAGAAGGAACTATTGCGGCACCCTTGCCAGCAACGGCGTAACGCGGATTCAATTCAGGCACAAATTCAGGATCATAATTATATTCTGTATTCGGCTCAATCCCGTATTTGGAAGCTGTTTCGGTTATCATTACCGATCTGAAAGGAGCGACATTGACGCCGATCTTTTTGCATTCGGCAACAGCGTTTACCATATCCTGTTCCGTTCCTAAAAATGGGTTGGGTGGCGGTAAAGGAAGCGTAAAGGCGTCATTCCAACCCCATAAAACCATTTCATCCAGGCCATTCTCTTTAGCTTCCCTGGCTACTTTAGGTAAATCTCTAAATCTGAAATTATTGCCTTTTGGATCCTTTGGATAAAAAAAGTTTCGCATCCAGATAGTTCTGTAGCCTAATCCGTCACGGACATGATCGGGAAGCGGATAAAGGGGTTTAAAATTTTGCTTTGCCCAAAGACGGTAAGGGATGATCCCTTTGGCCCAACCATTGTGATGGGGCGTAAGAATATATTCGGGGCTTTGCCAGGAACCATTCGGAGCGATGTCCGTATTAAGCGTACGCATGTAACGCAATTTGTGAGAGGACTCAGAAAGCCTGAGAAATACCCCTTCGTCATAACCTTTATTAACGCCCCAGTCTTTTGAAAAAATGCTAAGTCCGCCATTTCGGCCCCCGATATCCATCCATTTTATTACCAGGTTTTTTCCATCGAGAACAAATCCATAGTGGAACCATTTAGTGCTTTCATTTAAGGCATAGAAATTATCGTGTTCTCTCACCACCATATCGACAAAAGGTTTTATCGCATTTCCTCCTGTCCGGAACTCGGTACCCTCTATTCCGGAAAAAGGAACGATGCCGGAAAAATCCGGGAAGATGATCTGTGGTACCGTATGGTCTGAATGGTTTTCAATGGTACACGACATGCTGACAGACTGGCCATCAGGATCCTCTTTCAAAGTAACGGTAGCGGATACTCTCCCCTGGTACCTGCAAAATGACCTGCTGGCTCCCAACTCAGGCCAATGGATAGTTACCCTCCCATCGTCCTTGGTGATCTGTACATTTTTTGAAAACCTGGAAGCTAAGCGCAAGGGCTCAAATTCTTTAACGGGATATGCCAGGTCCACAATGCCCGCACTGTCTGCAGTTGTATGTAACAGAACACCCGTTCCCGGGTAAGACATACTGAGTATGCTACCGGTTTCAGCATCGAAAACAAATTCTAAGCCGTTTAAGTTTGCTTTTACAACCCCCATCGGGTGTTGGGCGCATAGGCCCCCCATGATAAAAATAAAAATGACGGTAAAATATAATTTGCTATTCATCATGTCTTTTCAATAATCGATTTTGTAAATAGGATTATATATTCCGATGAATTATACCTCATTCCGGAATCAACTCGTAGAGAAAAATATCCAGGTTTTTCATTTCCGGGGTTTTTTGACTCCATTGAGACTT
>JAYVXJ010000455.1:0-5827 GCA_043785285.1 Chitinophagaceae bacterium | reverse complement strand
CAGAACTGAAAAGAGCCAAGCTTAAACATACTAACGCCAGCACCGTAAAAATGATCAATACTTTCCGGCTATCCATAATTTTGAGCAACAACAAACCAACCACACCGCCTGCCGTCATCAACCCCCAGAAATAAGCCACAGCCTGCGCTCCCGTCGTTTGCGGATCATAACCATGATAGGTGGACAGGAACTGGGATATCCAATTGGCAACGCCCTGCTCAGTACCCACATAACAAAACATGGCAATAAAGAAAAGCACAACTACTGGATTTTTAAATAGCATGATATGGGTTTGCAAAGCACCCACTTCTTCTTCCTTACTTAATTCCACTTTAGGAAATTTGGAAAATAAAATGACGAGAATCATCAGGAGACAAATAACGGCAAACACCCAGTAAAGGGATATCCAGGGCAGGCTGGCGGGAACCATGGAGCTAAAAGAGGAGAAAATACCGTGACCTGTATTGCTTTTCAGGTTTTGAACGAGATAAGAATATACCAACGGACTGATAAAAGAGGCCAGTCCGAATATCAATTGAGCCAGCACCGAATTAAATGCATAGTGTTCCTCACCACCGGAGGTTCGCAGTAAAGGATTAATGACAACCTGCAACATAGCCATACCACAGCCGATCAGAAAAAGTGAAATGACCGCTGTTAAATAATTGGGAACTGCAGCCAGCAGCAGGGAGCCGAAAAATGCAATCACAAATCCCGCAATCATAATTTTCTTTTCCTTATATTTTTCGATCAGCATGCCGGAAGGAATGGACATTACCCCGTAGGCGATAAAAAATGCAAAAGGCAAAAGCGCCACTAACGTCAGACTGAGATGAAATCCATTGATCATATCGGGTATCAATGGTCCAATCACATTAGTAAGAAAAGAAATGACAAAGAAGGTAAGCAGGATGAGGCTTACAATGTAATAGTTGCGTTTCATAAATTTTAATCAGGCTTAGTGATGGTGGATTGGATTGGCCTATAAATATATCAAGTTTATGTAAGACCGGCAAAAGGAGAACTGGTCCGCTAAGAACAGAAAGCAACTATTTTTTAATTTGTAACTTAGTTCCTTTAACTGCCATAATATGGGAAAAGCCTGTACGATTGCCCTCTTTATCTTACTAAGTCTTCGAATTTCTGCTCAACAAAATAAAAATGGAAATACGGTATTGAGAAATGGCTGGAAAATGCAGTCGTCCCTGACCATTAGTGCAACGGGAAATGATATATCACAACCTTCATTTAAGGAATCAGCCTGGTACGGGGTAAGTCTGCCTACCACTATTATCGCCGGTCTGTTGAAGAATAAGCGCTATGATTTTGATCCGTTTTATGGAAATAATCTCAAAAAAATTGCGGGACCTGAATTTGACAGCCCCTGGTGGTTTAGAAAGGAATTCACCATACCTGCCACAGAGAAAGGAAAAAATGTAACACTAATTCTTCAGGGCATCAACTATCGCGCGAATATCTGGCTAAACGGCTCACTGATTGCAGATTCAAATCAGGTTATAGGCCCTTTCCGGATTTTTGAATTTGATATAACCAAACAAATAAAATATTCCGGACCCAATGTATTGGCCCTGGAAGTGGCTCGCCCGTATAATCCTAACAAGAGTGGCGGTGACCTGGCTATTGACTATGCGGACTGGATTCATTATCCTGCAGATTACAATGGCGGTGTGGTGAATGATGTGGAAATCGGCACCTGCGACAAAATTGCGGTACGGCATCCCCTGGTTACCTCAAAATTCGATATGCCCTCCCTGGCTACTGCGCATTTGCAGGTAGATGCAGAGATTATCAATTATTCTGATCATCCTGAAAGCGCATTAATAAAAGGCAAAATAAACGATGATATCAGCTTCCAGCAGGAAGTGCATTTGCAGCCGGGAGAAAGCAAAAACCTGAGTTTTAATCCAACAGATTATCCTCCATTAAATGTAAAAAATCCGCGCATCTGGTGGCCTTGGCAATACGGTCGACCATTATTAAATACCATTAAACTCGAAGTAATCAGAAATGGTAAATCAGGCAATGCTGTTGCTGATCATTTCGGAATACGGCAGGTTACTTCCGAAATGATAGATACCACATCCAGAAAGTTTATCATCAATGGGAAACCCATCCTGTTGCGAGGCGCCGCCTGGTCACCAGACATTTTTCAACGACGTTCAGCAGAAAGACAGGAACAGGAAATTAAACTGGTGCGGGATATGCACATGAACATTATCCGTTCTGAGGGAAAACTGGAAGACGATCATTTTTACGAACTCTGTGATAAATATGGTATGCTGGTTATGACAGGCTGGATGTGCTGCGGCGCCTGGCAATATCCGGATAAATGGGACAGCGTAAAAAGAAATGTAGCCATGGAGTCCGCCAAAAGTGTGATGTACTGGCTAAGAAATAAAGCCTGCATATTCGTTTGGCTGAATGGCAGTGATATGCCGCCAAAAGATACCACAGTTGAAAAAGATTATTTACAGATTGAAAAGGATCTGAAATGGCCAACCCCTATTCTATCCACTGCTACTGCAGATGTTTCTAAAATATCCGGTCGTAGTGGTGTAAAAATGAATGGTCCGTACGACTGGGTGCCACCCATTTACTGGGAAACCGATTCCAATAAACTGGGCGGTGCATGGAGTTTTGCAACAGAAACTTCTCCGGGGCCATCTATTCCACCTATGGAAAGCCTGCTTAAATTCATACCCGAAGACTCTCTTTCAACCCAGAACAGCCTATGGCTTTATCATTGCGGAACCATGAACTTTGGTTCAACTACTATTTTCAATAAAGCACTGGAGGGAAGATACGGACCTTCATCCTCCATCCGCGATTTCTTGGCAAAAGCGCAGGCACAGAATTATGAAGGACATCGGGCCATGATGGAAGCTTATGGACTGAATAAGTATCACAGGGCAACAGGTGTTGTTCAGTGGATGCTGAGCAATCCATGGCCAAGCCTGATTTGGCATACTTACGATTATTATCTCTATCCTGCAGGTACTTATTTTGGCATGAAGAAATCGATGGAACCTCTCCACGTTCAGTATTCTTATAAATCCAAAGAAGTGATCATCAATAATTCTATGTTGAATCCTTATTCAAATTTTACTGTTAAAGCCACGATATATAACGGTGATGGATCTACAAAATATCAGCGGACCATAACCACTTCCGTTGATGCGGATAATATTAAAAGATGTTTTGCCATTCCGGAAATAGCCGGACTGGATTCGCTTTATTTTTTAAGGTTGGAAATGAAGGACCGCAGTTCAAAAACGGTGTCGTTGAATTGGTATTGGTTATCAAAAAGTGAAGACTCCCTGGACTGGAAAAAATCAACCTGGTTTTATACGCCGCAATCCAACTATATTAACTACCAGGATTTGCAAAATTTACCTTTAACCCAATTACAGGTTAGTCTCACTACAGAAAAAAACGCCATTCAAACAACACATCATATCCGCATAACGAATTCCGGCAAATCCATTGCCTTTTTTGTACATCTGCGTGCACTCAAAAAGAAAGGGGGAGATGATATTCTTCCCGTCATTTTCGACGACAACTATTTGTTGCTGGCTGCCGGAGAAACAAGGAATATCGATTGCATCTATCTGAACAAAGATGCAGGAGATGCTGTTCCCTACGTGTTAACTTCAGCATGGAACCTGGACGTAAATGGAAGCAAAACAGAAAAGAATGCTGGTTTTTAAGTACGCAGTATGGTGACGGGTGCCGCTGGCAATAGCCATGGCTGCATCAGCGCACCCAGTACTTTAAATAAAAAAGGTCTCCATTTTGAAAACGGAGATCAGCAACCGCCTGATCCGGTAATTTCAATTTTTATTTCGGATTAAAAATTTATTACGTAAATTAAACATCTTTTTAAGGGTAAAACCAAGTATCGCTTACTTCCCCGTAACTACCATTTTTTTCACCTGTACGCAAAGGCTTCAATATGAAAAAGTTCAAAAAAACGGAAGACAAAAAGCAAATCAGCCGTGGTGCTTTTATCAAACAATCCGCATTAACGGCAGCCGGATTTTATATTGTACCCAGACATGTACTGGGGGGAAGCGGATTTACCGCGCCAAGTGATAAATTGTATATAGCTGCCGTGGGTTGCGGAGGTGAAGGAGCAAACGATATTCATCATTATGCTCATGCCCCTAAAAAGAATGCAGAGATAGCATTTCTTTGCGATGTAGATGAACGCATGGCAGCTCCCCGGCGTAAGGAATTTCCTAAAGCCGGATTTTATCAGGACTGGCGGGAGATGTTTTATAAAGAGAGCAAACATTTCGATGCCGTTTCTGTAGCTATCCCGGATCATAACCATGCGATTGTCGGCTTAAGCGCAATGCAATTGAATAAGCATCTATATCTTCAAAAGCCACTTACACATGACATTTATGAAGCCCGAATCCTAACAGAAGCTGCAAAAAAATATAAGGTAGTTACTCAAATGGGCGACCAGGGAGCTTCCTGTGGTGGTATGCGCACATTAAGAGAATGGTTCGAAGCCGGACTGATCGGAGACATAGAGAAAGTGTATAACTGGACGAACCGTCCGGTCTGGCCCCAGGGAATACCCTGGCCCGACCAACATCCTCCTGTTCCAAAAGAACTGAACTGGGATCTCTGGCTCGGTACGGCAGAAAAAACAAATTATATAGATAACCTTGTCCCTTTTAACTGGCGCGGTTGGTGGAGATTCGGAACCGGCGCACTGGGCGATATGGCTTGCCATATTATTGGCCCTTCTTTCAAACTGCTGGAACTGGGATATCCAACAGAAGTGACCTGCAGTGCAAGCACTATTTATTCCGGAATATTCAAAGAAGCGGATTTTCCTGAAAGCATTCCGGTATCCAGCAAGCTCCGGTATACATTCAAATTAAAAGACGGCCGGGATTTAAAACTCTATTGGATGGATGGAGGTATGATCCCCGACAGACCTGATGAACTGGATCCGGATGTAAATGAAAATGAAGCATTGGCCGATACACCTGAAGTAAATGATTATGAAGGTGGCAGTTTATTCGTAGGGACTAAAGGAAAAATTTCCTGCGGCTGGGGTGGAACAAATCCCAGACTGCTGCCGCTTTCCCTGAACAAGGAAGTAAACATTCCTCAGAAATATCCGCGCGTGGAAGGCGATATGGACGGCCACTGGTGGCAATGGGTCGATGCCTGCATCGCGGGATATGGAAATGCGGAAGTGGACTCTCCGTTTGTTGGATACGCAGGTCCGCTGACCGAAACCGTGTTGATGGGGAATTTATTGTTGCGGAGTTTTAATCTGCGTGAAAAGATAAAAAAGAACGATCCCGTTTACGGAAGCGTAGAGGAATACCTTACTCCTGGCAGGTATATCAGCTATAAATGGGATGGAGAAAATATGAGAATTACTAATTTTGAAGCTGCCAATCAATTTGTGAAGAGAAAGTACAGGGAAGGCTGGGGAGAATTGAAATTATAAGAACGATTTCTAAAATGGATGGGTATTTAGATTATTATTGTGCAATTATATTGATCCTACTAATTCCGGAAACATAAAATAGATATCCGGGGATTTATATAACGCTCTAAATTAATTTCTTTTGAAACAGGTTATTCTTGCCACATTCGCTTTGGTTTTCTTTTTAGCTTGTAATAATGCAGGAACCAGTAAATCGGACACCGATTCCGCTTCTGCCAATACGCCTGTTCCTTCAACAGATTCCGGATGGGTTTCATTGTTCGACGGACATTCTTTAAACGGTTGGCATACCTTTGGAAAACCAGTTGCCGGCAGTGCATGGAATATTGA
>JAYVXJ010000454.1:0-1705 GCA_043785285.1 Chitinophagaceae bacterium | reverse complement strand
GGCTGAAAGTGAAATGTTTGTATTTGCTTTATAGACTTTTAATTGAATGCCGCTATCCCGTTTTTCTCCTCGTCAGTTCTTTCTTTATCAAACCCAACTCCCTGCCCGTTTGCCCCCCCACAGAGGAGTTTTCTTCTGCCCTTCTCAATAGGTATGGAATTACATCTTTGATAGGACCAAAGGGTAAATATTTGCTGACAGAGCAACCCGCTTTTGCCAGGTTAAAAGTAATGTTGTCACTCATGCCAAACAACTGGGAAAAATGAACATGGGGATGGTTGAATGGGATATTTTTTTGCTGCAATATTTGGGTGGCGGTTAAGTTACTTTGTTCATTGTGTGATGCGATGATGACAGCAATAATATCCAGATGTTCAATGCAAAATTGTACCGAAGCTTCGTAATCCCGGTCGGTACTTTGTTTATCGGGTTGTATGAATGATGGATAATTCATTTCAGTTGCACGCAACCTTTCTCTTTCCATATATGCACCCCTCACCAGCTTGGCTCCCAACACAAAATTTCTTTCTGCCGCTGCTTCATAACTGTCTTGTAAAAATTTAAAGCGGTCGTGGCGGTACAACTGGAGCGTATTGTACACCACGACCCGCTGCTTATTAAACGTATCCATCATCAGGATGGTTAATGCATCTACCGGATCCTGTATCCAGGTTTCTTCAGCATCTATCAGCACACCAATTTTTTTGGCTGCAGCCACTTCACATAGCCGCATCACCCGAACCCTGACTCTATGCCACTCCTCTTTCTCATCAGCGGGCAAATTTTCTATCACAGATAAATATCTTTTCATCAATGTGCCTGGAATTTTGGCCATTAATCCATCAATTTTTTCAAGCAAGGCAAACCGTGATAAGCCTGTTACCTTCACACTTATAAACGGTATATTGGCCTGCGTTGCTGCGTACTCAATTACACGTATAAATTCTTCAGTGGAATGATCAAATCCGTGCTCACCATCATCACCACCTTCCACTCCATAATCCAAAATTACCTGCACATTATACCCGCCGAGTTTTTTTGCAACAGCAGAAGTTTCAGCCAGCGTTTCGCCGCCTACAAATTGTTTAAAAATGGTATTTCGAATAACTGGTGTTGTAAAAGGGAGTTTCCATTTAATGGCAAGAGGAGTAAATTTTAAACCGATATTTACAAGCCAGGGCATGCCCATGGCACTGAAAAGAAAATGGGCATTTTTTAATTCGTTGGTTGTTTTATAGGCAAACGCATACTCCGTATTGTCGAAAGAAATAGAGTGATTATTATTCATAAAAATGGAAAATATTTATCAAATATAAGCTATCCAAAGTTGGTCATTTTCCTTTGGTATATATACTTTCCATACAATTTTGTTGAGTTTAAATTGCCTGGTGATTGAATGGTTGTAACACCATTTCGCTTACCACGCCACTGGATGGTTGCTGGCATAAAAACCAGATGGCCTTTGCTGCATCCTGTGATTGGACCATTTTTTCCCGCTGTACTTTTAAATCAATCGTATCCCAAAAAGGAGAATCGACGCCGCCCAAAAATAAATTTGTAATGCGGATGTCTGTTCTTTTTACTTCTTCACGGATACTTTGCATCATACCTACCAGTCCATATTTACTGGCACTATAGGCCGCAGCTCCAGCCATCGGCACTTTGCCCAACACTCCGGGAATATTTATGATGAGTCCTTTTTTTA
>JAYVXJ010000453.1:0-1706 GCA_043785285.1 Chitinophagaceae bacterium | reverse complement strand
TTTATTCGGTCATTTAAAAAACAGTAACAATGAAAACAGTCATGTTAAACCAGTCGCTGCAGAATATGCAGGAACTTTCAATGGAATCATGTGAAATGATCAATGCTGGCGAAACCGCCTGGTATTGGATTTCTTATGCCGTGGGATACTTTGTAAAAGGCATGACCAGCGGTGTACCGAGTTCCGGTCAGCGTTTATACAATGCGGCACTTGGATAACCATTAAAAAGGAGACTTCCCGGAAGTCTCCTTTTATTCCCCTTTTAAAGAATGTATTATGTTTTTACCCATTGCTGAAATGAGCGATACGGCATTGTATTATCTGCCATCCATGCGAAAAACCGGATTTCATATTTATTATCTGGTGATCCTTTTGGTATTCATGGGGGTTGGCTCCCTATTTTTTATTCATGTCCTTATTTCTGTTCAGGCACCGGGCATTGTTCGTCCGGCTCAGGAACGAACAACCATCCGATCCATGGTTTCCGGGATCATTGACAGTCTTTATTATAAAGAAGGAGATCAGGTAGAAAAAAATGCGCTTATCTTATCCATCAGGGATCAGGCCATTCCGGTAAAAAAACAGTTTAATGATGAAGAGATCTTCCTCCAGAAAAATTTTATTCACGACCTCTTACTGCTGACCGATAACAGATCCGTTCCGGATCAGCGAAAGCCTTTACTATATACTGCTTTATATAAGGAACAGGCAAAACGGTTTTTTTCACAGGAGGCGGAGCAGCGTTTGAATTTGAAAAAAGCCAACCGGGAATTGGAAGTCTATAGTGTGCTGGTAAAGGATAGAGTAATTTCTCCAATAGAATTTTTTGATGTACAGGTGCAGCAGGGTAAGGTGGAATCGGCCTGCAAAGCTTTCCGCCAGCAACAATTCTCCATATGGCAACAGGACCTGATAAACTGCCGGACGAAACTTGCGGAATTGCTCACCCAGCACGAAGAAATTCAGGCGCGAAAAGAATCTTACTGTATCCGGACGCCGGTATCCGGCATATTGCAGGGTCTAAGTCCGAGATACCCGGGAAGCACCATACAGCCGGATGAAACCATTTGTTCTGTTTCACCGGAGGGGCAACTGGTTGGGGAATGTTATGTATCCACACGGGATATCGGAATGCTGAAGCAGGGGCAGCCCGTACGATTTCTGATTGATGCATTTAACTATAATTATTTCGGTGTCGCTAACGGAAACATCAGCTCACTCGACAATGATTTTACGTTGCTGGATAACAAACCTGTTTTTAAGGTCATTTGCCGGTTTGATCAGCAAAAATTAAAACTTAACCATGGATATCAGGGACAACTGAAAAAGGGATTAACCTTCCAGGCGAGGTTTATCTCTACCAGTCGCACCCTCTGGCAATTATTATATGATACGATGGATAACTGGTTTAACCCGGTATCTCCTACTAAAGGGTCATTGTAAATACCGGGTAAATGAAAAAAGGAATTGTCCTCCGGCAAAGGGATGCCACGGATTGCGGAGCTGCCTGTCTGGCTTCCGTTGCCGCATATTATGGTCTTCGCCTCCCGGTGAGCCGGATACGCCAATTTGCGGGAACGGATAAACAGGGGACCAGTTTGTATGGTCTGCTGGAAGCTGCGAGGCGACTGAATTTTCAGGCAAAGGGGGTAAAAGCCCTTCCGGAAAATCTACGGGAGATTCCATTTCCTGCAATCTTCCATCTG
>JAYVXJ010000452.1:0-1707 GCA_043785285.1 Chitinophagaceae bacterium | reverse complement strand
AGGTAATTGACTGATCGGGATAGCTTGCACCAATTCTACAAAAATGGCAGCAGGTGTGAATACAGCCGAGTTATCTTCTCCGGATTTACCACCCCAATTGGCCTCGAAGTTGCCTTTCTCTTTTTCCCAGCTTACCTTATTGTTTTTGGCTTCGGGATATTTTTTAGCAAGGGCGGCTTTTACTGCTGCGGGTACATCTTTCTCTTTCAGGTCCTGGGCAATGACTATTCCTGTAAACGTTGCCGCAAAGAGTATTACTGATAACATTATTTTTTTCATACTGATAAATTTAGATTTTTTTAATATCGTAAAAGTATAATTTGATTATGTAGAGATTCTGAAGACTGTCGCCAGCATTGTGTTAAAATGCAGGAATATCAAATAACGCAGCCAGCCCGATTTGCATTGGATTCTTTTTCTTTATACAGGACATTAATACTTTCTGTTTTTTAGACCGAGGTTTTAAACTTCAACCGGTGTATGGGTACCTGGTGAAAATATAGCGGAGTAGTGATCTATCTAATTTAATAACTGCTCAAAGAAGCCGCCAATATTATTTATCCTGTCTATAAAATGTATTTCCAGAATCCAGTACCTGCTGTTTCCTTGTTTGTCTGCTTGTAGTATATCACTAAAGTTATCCGGATGTATATCTAAGCCGAGATCATCGGGCTCAAGTTGTTCATGAGGAAAATGGCCCACTATATGACCAGCGATTTCTCCTCCGAACTCCCAGCCATATTTTTTTGCAAGCGCAGTAACATAGTTAAAATAGGCAGCACCGGTAAGGTGGCTTTGTTCTCCATACCAGGTTTTTGCTTCGTACCAGGCAGTTTCTACATCTTTTTTAAGCTTCAGTTTTAAAGGGTCGTTACCGATAACATAGGTTCTTCCAAGATCTGATTCCCAGCCATCGAAAATGGGGCCGAAGTCTAAAAATAAAATATCGTTTTTTTGAATGAATAGGTCAGGCGGATTTCCGTTATAAGGTTGAAGTGTATTAGCACCCGTGCGTACAATTTTTTTATGCCAGAATTTTTCTATTCCAAAATGTTCATGGGCAAGTGTAACTATTTCCTCCGTCAATTCCCTTTCCGATTTTCCAGGCACTATTAATCCCCGTGTCTCCACTGTAGTAAATAGTTCTTTTGCCTTCTGTTCGGTAAGAACCAATTTTTGTTTTGCTTCGTTCATAATTTTGATTTATTGGTTAGTTTTAATTGTATGTATTGTTTTACAAAATCTGTTGTTATAATTTCTGCGAACTCTTTATGTAAGCTTGCCAGTGCTGTTGAATGTATAAGCTCGGCCGGATAGTTTTGCCCATCAAGACCTTTTTTATTAAATGTAGCAGTTGCATCAGCAACAAGAAAAGTTTCATACCCCAGATTTCCAGCCATCCTCGTAGTTGTTGAAACGCAATGGTCAGTAGTTAAGCCCGCAATGATAAGTGTAGTGATTTTAGCATTGTCAAGCTGTGTTTGTAAATCGGTTCCAATAAAAGCACTGTTTACATTCTTCTTTATTATTGTTTCTCCTTGCTCCGGAATAACTAAATCATTAAATTGATTTCCGGCATTTGTTTCATGAAGTAAAGAGGTTGGAATAGTGGAACAATGCTTGATGTGGAAAATTGGAAGATTGTTTTCCCTCCATATCTTCAACAGCTCGCTTGCCCGTAATTCAGCATCTGGATTATTCCGCTGT
>JAYVXJ010000451.1:0-17650 GCA_043785285.1 Chitinophagaceae bacterium | reverse complement strand
CACCTGGAGTATGGAGAATGCACGGGAAAATATAGCGGCCAATCAGGCGGTTCATATATCACTTGAACAAAAGGATTCGCTTACCGGAGAAGCCGTTTTCGACATCATTCTGGCGAATATTAACCTGCAGGTTATCCTCCAGAACCTGGGTTCTTTATGGCAACATTTGGACGAAAATGGCGTTGTAATAGCCTGTGGTGTACTGCAGTCTGACGAGGAAAAAATCAGCCAAAGAGCTACTGAAGAAGGCTTTTTAATGAATATTTTACTTATCCGGGACAACTGGATGAGTTTCAGTTTAAAAAAACGGTTAATCTCCGGTGAAATCGCCGAGGTTTAATCCCTTTTTTTAGTTATTTTTGAAATCAAACTATCCCTAAGCTTTCATGAAGGAGGTCTTATTTATTTTCATTGCTTACCTGATTGGCTCAATACCCACGGCTGTATGGATTAGCCGTCACTTTTTCGGTGTTGACATCCGGGATTATGGCAGCGGGAATGCCGGTGCCACAAATACCTTCCGGGTATTGGGTTCAAAATGGGGCTCCATCGTAATGTCGGTTGATGTACTTAAGGGAGTAGTCGCCACGAGTCTCTATATTGTTATTCCTTTTTACATGCACAATGAATGGTACCGGACCAACCTAATGGTGGGCTTGGGATTGGCTGCCGTAGTTGGCCATATTTTCCCTCTGTGGGCAGATTTCCGGGGAGGTAAAGGTGTTGCCACCTTATTTGGAATGATCCTGGCTATACAGCCAATTGTGGCTGTATACTGTGTAGGGGTTTTTCTTTTATGCCTCTACCTGACCCGCTTTGTATCGCTGAGTTCCATATTGGCCAGTATTGCTTTTGCCGTATTAATCTTATTTATTTTCAATGAGAAAGAGCCTTTATACCGGGCTTTTGCTATAGCAGTTGCCCTATTGGTTATTCTAACCCACCAGAAAAACATCAGCCGCCTGCTGAGAGGTAGTGAAAGTAAGATTCCCATTTTGAAGTATCGCGACAAAAAAAGGCATCGCAGACCGGATTCAGAGAGCATGAATGCGAAGGACTAGCTTATTTCGTGTTAAATACCCTGAATAACCGCCCTATTTTACCATTGATAACCTATTTTCTTTTACTTCCGGCCGGATTTTTCTACCTTTGCAGCCCGTTAATCACGGTTTCCGGAAACTAAATCAATCAAAGCATGTCACAAACTTTATTGGAGAAACTGGAACTCAGAGAAGAGAAAAGTGTTTTAATTCAGGGACTTCCTTCTTCTATAGAGAAACAGTTTTCCAAACTGGCTTTTGCTAAAAATGTGACTCCCCTTCTTAAGATTAAAAAAATAGATTTTGCCCTGGTTTTCGCTGTTAACGAAAATCAGCTTCGCGGGATTATCCATGAAGTACTGCCGGCGCTCAGTAAAGGCGGTAAATTCTGGGTTGCTTATCCCAAAACCAGTTCCAAAATTGTCACTACACTGAACCGCGAGTGCAGCTGGACCTGCATCACCCAGGCGGGATTTGAAGGGATTAATGAAATCACACTCGATCATGTATGGACAGCCACCCGGTTTGAAAAAGCCAGCCGCTCGGGCACTTTGGTCGGACGGGAAATTACGGCTATGGTTGCGCGTTAATTGGTTGATGGTAGATAGTGAATGGTTATTTTATTTATTGCGGATTTACAATTAATGTCCATCAACCATATACCATCAACTACAATAAGACCTCTTCATATCTTAACAATCACCGTTCCCGACCCTCCCATCAATTCTTTTTCCATCAGTTTAAGGTGAAGGTGCGTTTGCATATACATTAATTGTTCTTCCGTATTCTGTGAGCGTTCCAGGTCTTTTTGATTCATGACCATGAGCCTGCGGATTTTCCGGAGTTTGAGATAGATTAAGGTGGAGCGCACTTCTTCTTTATAAAGTTCTTCCCGGGTTGGGATTTTTCCTTCATAAAATGTTTTCCAGTTTTCACTGACTTCATAGGGGAAGTCCATAATGGAAACCACGAGTGTGCTGAGTTGCTGATCTTCCTGGTACAGAAAATTCCGGGCGGTTGGTTCCAGTCCCTGTTGATACCAGTCTTTATAGATGTGCAGGATATTGATCAGGTTTTTATTATCAAGCATATCTTCATCCGTAAATTCCTGCAGCATATAATCAGCCACCCGCTTTTCTTCATTCCAGGATTTCAATCCGAATTCCAGTAGTGAACGAATGATGGCACGTTCCTGCTGTTCGTCTTTATTGAGCAGGTCATTTAATTCTTCATCTATTTCAGGCGAGTCAGAAACAAGGGCATCGGTTTTTTGCGGGCCGGATGCTGCGGTTCTGTTTTCGAATTTGGTAATGCGTTCACGGATGAATTTATTCACCAGGGTATTAAGACCGTTCTCGTCAATTTTCAATAATTCAGAAGAGCGTCGGATATAATCCTGCTGGCGCGTAAAATCTTCTGCTTTGTTGATGCGCGAAATGGTTTCCGCGATCTGGTTCACCAGCTGTGCCTTTTTACTACTGTCGTCTCCAACGGCTGCCAAAGAAGCTTCCAGTTGAAAAAGAATAAAATCTTTTTTGTTTGCGAGAATGAGGTCGCGAAAAGCCGCTGCCCCCATTTTGCGTACATAGCTATCCGGATCTTCCTGGTTCGGGATGAGTACCAGTTTTACGTTCAGGCTTTCTTCGAAGGCCAGGTCCATACCCCGCTGCGCCGCTTTTATTCCGGCTGCATCACCATCATATAATATGGTCAGGTTGGACGTGTATTTTTTGATGAGTCTCAGCTGGTCGGGAGTAAGCGAAGTGCCCCCGCTGGCCACTACATTTTCAATGCCAGCCTGGTGTAGGGAAATTACATCGGTATATCCTTCTACGAGTAAACATTCATCCAGCTTATCAATGGCCTGACGGGCAAAATAGGAACCATAAAGGATCCTGCTTTTTATATAGATCTCATTTTCCGGCGTGTTGATATATTTGGGAGCGCGATCATTATTGCGGATTATCCGCGCGCCGAATCCGGCTATTTTTCCTGTTTGATTGTGAATCGGAAAGATGATGCGGCCCCGGTAATTATCAAATGCTTTTCCATCGCGCCAAACGACTAGTCCGCTTTTTTGAAGAATTTCCGGATTGTACTGAGCAGCCATGGCCTGTGTGGCAAAAGTGTCCGCTGCAGTGGGATTATAGCCCAGTTGAAATTTCTGAATGATATCGTCCCGGAACCCGCGCTCTTTCAAATAAGAAAGACCTATGTGCTGTCCCTCTTCATCCCGCAGGAGAATTCCGGAAAAGAATTGTTGAGCGAATCCGTTGAGGATATAGAGACTATCCGCTGTCTGTTGCTGGATCTTAACTTCGGGACTGCTTTCTGTTTCTTCGATTTCTACATTGTACTTGACGGCAAGCCATTTCAACGCTTCCACATAAGAATATTTCTCATGCTCCATCAAAAAGCTGATGGTATTGCCACTGCGCCCGCATCCGAAACATTTATAAATTTCCTTTGCGGGTGATACCGTAAATGAAGGTGTTTTTTCATTATGAAAAGGACAAAGTCCGAGGTAGTTGGCACCCCGTTTTTTAAGCTTCACAAAGCCGCTGATGATTTCCGTGATATCAATACGGCTGAGAATCTGTTGTATGGTGTGCGGAGAGATCAGAATCTGAAAAATTTGCCCTAAGTTAATTCATTCGATAATTCTTCCGAAAAGTTAAAAGCGTTGGCGTAGTCCAACAGCTAATGAATTACTTTTCAATCCTGTTACTAAATAAAACCGGGCTAAATCCGCCGGATTTTTACTTTATTCATCTGCAGTTCTTCAACTTATTTGCAGGATTAACACGGATTATAACTTAGCAGATAAGGCGTCCCTTGTTTTACTTAAACGGTTATCCTTGCTCAATGCATTCAGGTTAAGTTTATATAACATGGCCGTGCCAATAATTAAGGGTACCCATAAGCGAAGCTCTACCAGTAACCCTACGAATATAACCATAACCACATACGGCAGTGAAATCACAAAAAAATGGCGAACCAGTTTCCTGTTATCCGGCCTGCTGGCGACATTCAATATCATATAAAAAATAGTAATTGCCATGAATATGCCCATTAACGCGGAAGGCCTAAAAGTTAAGTTTTCAGCCAGTTTAGTGTTCTCCGAAAATTGAATGGAGTTGCTATTGACACACATACGCAATCCAAAATAGGCTATAAAAAAACTAATGCAGGGCGGAATCATTTTTTTAACCCACCATAACGCATACCCATTAACCGTAAAATAAACAGCCCCCATCAGGCATAAAATAAGTATTGCTGATTCCCTTATTAGTGTGGCCGCCATAATCAATACACAGGTGGCTAGCAATAACCACCAATTGTTGGTGCGCAAGTATTTTAGAAATACAATAAAAGTAAGCACCTCGAAAAAATAGGCCGCTACGTCATAAGGGGTAATTACAAACTGGGTTACGGCAATAACCAATAGCAGTATCGTTGTGGTAAAAATTTTATCGGCGTCGTTCATAACAAACAACTGTTTCCTGTCAAATAAATAGAGTAAACTTAGGGCCAGTAATACAGAAAACAGTCCGTTAATAATATAATAAGTCAAATAAAAAAGATTATCGGCATTAGGATCCAGGGCCAGTAATCGTTTATCATAGATCTTGTTTTCCCGGATATTCCGTATTGATTTATTTGTTTTTAATTGGTGGTACAACCATAGGTGTAACGATCTTCCTAATACGCGGTATTTAAAAACAGAAGTCTCATAAAACGTACGAAACCCGCTTTCTGAATATATGCCGGGTTGATAATTAGGGGTAAACCGGTAATACATCACGTATTGTATAAGTAAAGGGAATAAAACGCCAATTAATAAGTAACGGGTTATAGAAGTCAGCTTCATGCTTGTTGGGGGTAATAGGCCCCGGCAATAATACAAAAAAAATGAACAGGAGCTTATTTTGTAAATTATGCCTGATTAAGGGAAAGTCGGGCGGAAAGATAAAGGGTTTAAAAAAATGTTTTTTGACAAAATAGTCAATATCTAATGGCTAATTTTTTTCTTTCCATTGAAGGCTTATATGTTGATTTATCCGGTTCGCCTGTTTTGCAAGACGTTCATTTCGCAATCAGGCACAAAGAACAATGGGCCATCCTGGGACCGTCAGGCTGTGGAAAAACGGTTCTGGCCCATACGCTTGCCGGAAGGCATGTTTATCGCGGTCAGATTTTCAGTTCTTTTGAAAGCATTGAATCCTTTCAAAAGAAAGTACTGGTTGTTGAGCAGCAGCACCGGTTTAAAAGTCTGAACAATCAGTCCGAATTTTATTATCAGCAGCGGTATAATTCATATGATGCATCGGGGACTATATCTGTGGCGGAAGACCTGGCGGCGTTCCGGGAGTATGTAGCAGGAATTTTTCATCCGGAGGAACTGATCGATTTATTTCAGATCCGCAACCTATTATCTGAACCGCTGATTCAGCTATCCAACGGGGAAAATAAACGGTTACAGATAGTGAAAGCGCTGCTTACGGATCATGTGTTGCTGATCCTGGATCAGCCTTTTACCGGGCTGGATCCGGAGGGGAGAAAACAATTATCCGATATCCTGAATCGGCTGAGTGATATGGGTGAACAGCTGATGCTGATCACGTCAGTCAGGGATATTCCTTCCTGTATCACGCATATGGCAGAGATGGAAAGGGGAAAGCTTATCCGTAGAGGTAAGCCGCAGGATTTGCTATTGACAGGATCGGTTGCTTATGCGCTCCTTCCTCCGAAAAAATTTCCTTCGCTGATTACATTTCCTTATCCGGATTATGGGTATGCCGTCCGCATGATAGATGTAAATATCCGGTATGAAGAAAAATCCATTCTCACGGGAATTTATTGGGAAGTGAAAAAAGGATCCTGCTGGAGTTTATCAGGAGCTAATGGTGCTGGAAAATCCACCCTGCTCAGCCTGATCACAGGCGATAATCCCCAGGCCTATGCCAACGAAATTTATTTGTTTGACCGCAGGCGGGGAACGGGAGAAAGTATCTGGGAGATCAAACAAAAGACCGGATTTCTTTCTCCGGAACTTCATTTATATTTTGACCTGGCAGCAACTGCTTATAGTGCATTGGCTTCCGGCTTATGGGACACGATTGGATTGTTCCGGAAGTTATCGGAAGAACAACATGAACTGGTTTTGGAATGGCTCGATTTCCTTGATCTTAAAGATTACCGGAATCGATTGTTAAGCAGTCTGCCTGCTGGTTTGCAGCGGATGGTATTGCTGGGACGGGCTATGATCAGGATGCCGCCGCTTCTCGTACTGGATGAACCGGGTCAGGGGCTGGATCCGGACCATATAGAGCGGGTGAAAAACCTGATAGACCGGTACTGTGAAAAGTATACCGCAACCCTGATCTATGTTAGTCATTATTCCGAAGAAACACCTGCCTGCGTGGACCAATACCTACGTTTACAAAAAGGTCACATAGTATAAGATATTGATAATCAATGGTAGTTTTACTCGGAATAAATACCTGTTCTTCCAGGTGCAAAAATGTGGAGCGGGATTCCGAAAAACAGTAAATTTGCATATACCTGCAGTTTTTCAACCTACTTACCCAAATTCTCCTGCAGGTTAGGTTTTAATACTTCCCATTAATTCAAATCCAGCCTGCGATCATTATTAAAACTTGTGTAGTATGTATTCTTATGCTCTGTTAGAAAAAAACTGTTACTATCTCATTCAGGAAACTGAAGAGTCACCCGTTAGTTTGATTAAAGTGCATCTTGAAACGGAGCAGTGTATGTATGTTTCCAAATACCAGGATGAACCGGCTATTGAATGGAAGAAAAAAGGGGATCCGATATTTGATATTCTGGAACTTATAAGCGATGACAAGGTCAAAGACTGGGAATCGATTTATAACGATAATCAGGGTACTTATAATTACGAAGAGGACGAAGATTAATTCGAATTCGCTTCTTTCCATGGAGAACAGGCATATCGCCAGTATCCATAGGAAATAAGGCTGGTAGTGATCGTTATGCTCAGATAATTGATAAACGTTACATAAGGTAATGTTACCATGCTGAAGTTGATGTAATTGAAAATATAGATTACGGTAAACAGCCCATAATAAAAGATAAATCCGGCATTCACAAAGGCCATCACATTTTCAAATGAAGAATGCCGCATTTTTTGAAAATAAATGCTGATTCCCCAGACATTCAGTATCAGGCTTATTAAACTTCCCAGTCCGATAATGGGAGTATTGGAATCAAAATTATATCCCTTCCAGAGAATCATGCCAATTTCAAAAAGGATAAATCCAATCAGAAGATATTGGAAGATTTTCTTTTTGAATGCAAAATAAAATATCAGCAGCAGGAGGGGGGTATCCAGGAGATTATATACGAGCGTAATCTCATTGCTCAAGGAGCGGTACCACTCCCATCGGAAAATCTCCGGGGAATAAGTAAGGCCATTGATCAACCAGAAAAATGCAATGAAGAAATAGGATTTATCCGGCGCCAGCCTTTTTATCCAAAACAGAACCATGGGGATGAAGCACAGTACAATGGCTATTATGGAAATAAGCAGGTTCAGCACAGGTAACAGGCCCGTTTTCAAGGGTAAGAGTTTAGACTATAATAGCGTTGAAACAGGCCGTTTTAGTATAGGTAAAACTACTTGGTTTTATTCTCAAATTACGTAAGTGGTTTATCCGTAGAATGCCCGTAAAATCCGGGAAATCAATTTAATAAGAATTATATTATGCACATTCGTGCGTAATTTATGAAGCTATTGAACAAATTCAATTACCTATATTTGCGCCCATCCGTTATGGCAGAAAGTAAACAGCATTTATTTGAATATACCGAAGCATCCATCCGTTCGCTGGACTGGAAGGAGCATATCCGTCTTCGCCCGGGAATGTATATTGGCAAACTCGGTGATGGCAGCAGTGCAGATGATGGCATTTATGTGTTGGTAAAGGAAGTGGTGGATAATTGTATTGATGAATACACCATGGGATATGGGAAGCAGATTGATGTGCGTATGGAGGATAAGCTGGTAACGATACGCGATTTTGGTCGCGGTATTCCCCTGGGTAAAGTGGTGGATGTGGTGAGTAAGATCAATACCGGAGCCAAATACGACAGCAAGGCTTTTCAAAAAGCCGTTGGATTGAATGGGGTAGGCATCAAGGTCGTGAATGCCCTGAGCCAATCTTTTATCGTTTCCGCCTTCCGCGAGAGCCGGGAAAAGAAAGCGGAATTTTCGAAAGGAAACCTGGTGAAAGAGTATAAAGAGACCAAAACCGCAGAACCGAATGGCACCCTGATTCAATTTGTACCGGATGAATCCATCTTTAAGAATTTTCATTTCATCAATGAATACCTGGATAACCAGTTCTGGAACTATTGTTATCTGAATGCCGGATTGGTAATAGATTATAATGGCAAGAAATATATTTCGAAGAATGGCCTCCTGGATCTACTGAAACGAAGGACTAATGAGGATGAGCTTTGTTATCCGATCATTCATCTGAAGGGCGATGATATAGAAGTGGCCATAACCCATAACCGGGATTATGGGGAGGAGATCTTCAGTTTTGTGAACGGTCAGTATACAACCCAGGGTGGCACGCACCAGCAGGCATTCCGGGAAGCGTTCGTGAAAGTGGTGCGGGATTTTTACAAGAAAGATTATGATTCCGCCGATATCCGGCAAAGCATTACCGCAGCGGTATCGGTGCGCGTGGTAGAACCAGTATTTGAATCGCAGACCAAAACCAAACTGGGAAGCCAGTATATTCAGGAAGGGGGTGCGAGTATGAAAAATTTTGTGCATGATTTCCTGGCCCGGGAACTGGATAACTACCTGCATAAAAATCCGTCCATTGCCGATGCGATGAAAAAACGCATCGAACAAAGTGAAAAAGAAAGAAAAGAGTTATCCGGTATCCGCAAACTGGCGAATGAACGGGCTAAAAAAGCCAACCTGCACAATCGGAAACTCCGGGATTGTCGGGTGCATTATAATGAAGAAGCCACGGGGAAAAATAAAAACGGGATTGCCGAAAAACAAAAAGAGAGTACCATCTTCATCACGGAAGGAGACTCTGCCAGCGGTTCAATTACGAAAGTGCGAAACGTGGAAACACAGGCCGTATTCAGTCTTCGGGGTAAACCCCTGAATTGTTTCGGGTTGACCAAGAAAGTGGTTTATGAAAACGAAGAATTCAACCTGCTGCAACATGCCTTGAATGTGGAAGATGGTATTGAAGGATTGAGATACAACAATATAGTATTTGCCACGGATGCCGATGTGGACGGAATGCATATCCGGCTGCTGCTGATGACTTTCTTTCTGCAATTCTTCCCTGACCTCGTTAAGAATAACCATGTTTATATATTAGAGACCCCTTTATTTCGCGTGCGTAATAAACAGGAAACCATTTATTGCTATGATGAAAAGGAAAAGCAGGCGGCTACGAAAAAACTGGGAACCAAGCCTGAAATAACACGCTTCAAGGGATTGGGAGAAATATCACCGGACGAATTTGCCCGGTTTATAGGTCCGGCTATGAAGGTTCAGCCCGTCATGATCATGCCCGAAACCCATATCCAGCAGTTACTGGAATATTACATGGGTAAGAATACACCCCAACGGCAGGACTTCATCATCGGGAACCTGCGGATAGAAATTGACCGCACAGAACAAAACGGATTGGTTGCATAAAATATTTTCCATGTTTCATATTGTTTTTCAACTCCGCGACGTGGACGTGCTGACGGCCGCGATGGATATGGATGAGGCACTGGATGGCGAGATCATATTGATATCGGATGATTATTCCGTTGGTCCCATTTCAGATCTTACGTCACCAGAAGGAATGGCCTTGCGCAAAACCTGGTGGCATCTTATGCTGAACGGAAAGGAAGCTGTGATTCCGACTGAAGATATTTCGGTTTCGGGTGATTTCGTGAAACTGCAACAAATCCTGGAACGCATGCGGGAAGAGGAGTTCGATCAGATCTGGATCTGGGTAGCGTCGAATGCGCAGGATGTATGCGGGTACTATTACCTCATTTCCCAATTAAATGAATTCGCCGGGCGTATTTATATTCTTTCTCTGAACAATCTTCCCTTCATCAATGATAAAGGGGCTGTTTTTTATCCCACGGTTTTATCCGAAATCCCACCGAAGGAATTTATCAAGGCCAAGAAATTAGCCCGGCCGGTAACCGTTTCCGAATTTGAAATTGATCCGGATGAATGGACAAAACTTATCCAGGAAAATAAACATGTTCGGGTATTGGAAGGTGCCAAGAAACTGATTCAGCAGTCCAATGATTTTTATGATGCACCGCTGAAAAAATTTATTACTGCTGAGTTTCAAAAAACATCCCGGATCATACATCAGTTTCTAACCAAATCTCCGGTCAAAACCGGTGAACTCTTTTTACTCTGGCGCTTACAACAACTGGTTGCTAATGGCGAAATAGAACAACAGAGTGAGTTGTTGCGGATTCCTCAGGAAGCACCAGCTATACTCCCGTCTCCCGCCATCTGAATTACTACAAAATAGGGTAATAACTAATCCAATATAGGGTAGAAAACCGCCTATTGCGTGGATTACATTTGACTCGTTATTTCTTAGCCCATACCAACGGCTTACATGTTGCTTTTGTCATAACCCAAAACTGAAATGTTATGAGAACGATATTTCTATGCACCCTTCTACTGCTTTGTGCTTCTTTCCTATATTCCCAACAACGCGTTATCAATGGTTATGTCATCGGTCAGGATGGTAATCCGGTTCCATTCGCAACGGTTCGGAGTAGCGGAAATAATGCCGGCACCCAAACTGACGAGAACGGTCATTTTAAATTATCTGTTCCTGCGAATGCTGTCCTTACCATTTCGTCGATCGGATACGATCCGAAAGATGTTGAGGTAAAAGATCAGTCTACTTTAAATATCACCCTGATATCCGTATCCAAGGCCCTGAATGATGTGGTGGTGACCGCATTGGGTATAGTGAGACAGGAAAAATCCTTGGGATATTCCACTACGCAGGTTAAAGGAAAGGAACTGGTTCAGTCGAAACCGATCAATGTGGCTAACGGATTGACAGGGAAAGTTTCCGGTTTGCAGATCAGCACGGTAAACAATGGAATATTTGCCCCCACGCGAATTATCTTGCGCGGGAACCGTTCTTTAACAGGGAACAATCAGGCTTTGATCATTGTTGATGGATCAATTTATTATAATGATATCAGCAACCTGAATCCCGACGACGTTGAATCCATCACCGTCTTAAAAGGTTCGAGCGCCGCGGCTGTTTACGGATCTGATGCGTCTAACGGGGTATTAGTCATCACTACAAAAAAAGGAACTTCCGGCAGGCCGGTAATCAATTTTTCTTCCACGGTTCAACTGGAGACGGTATCCTATATGCCTGCCTTACAAAATCAGTTTGGAAGTAATGGAGGGGAAAGCTTTCCCCAGGATTTCAATGATCTTAGATATTATATCCCTGATGAAAATCAGCAATTCGGCCCACAATATAATGGCAAGTTGGTTCCTTTGGGGAGGCCGGTAGGAGATGGAAGCTTATTAATGGTTCATTATTCAGCCATAAAAAATGAGAAGAGGAAGTTCTTCGATAATGCCATTACCACGCAAAACAATATTTCTTACAGCGCAGGAGATGAAAAAAGCAGGTTTTTTCTGAGCGCACAGGATGTGCATACAAATGGGGTGATGCCGAAGGACTTTGGATACCGGGATGTATTCAGGGCCGGAGGATCGAGAACCTATGGAGCTTTTTCTGCAAATTATTCCTTAAGCTATACGCATAAATATGCCAATACCACCAACACCGGTAGTGTATATAATAATTTTTTGAATGTTCCCCAGCATGTGCCTTTGACCAGTTTAAGGGATTGGCAGCATAATAAGTTTGCAGACCCCAGCGGTTATTTTAATGATTGGGCTGATAACCCTTATTTCATTATTGATCAACAAAGAAACAAAACAACCTTAAATGATCTGGCGGGAAATGTCCAGTTAAATCTGCAACCATTATCCTGGCTGCATCTGAGTTACCGTGCCTCGGTGAATAATTCAAGTTCCAGGTATGAATACATCGGAGGAATAGCGCATTACAATAAGCATGCACAAACCAGTGACACCGTGATTTATTCCAATTCCGCGGGAACGGGTTTGGATACCGCCTTCGACTATATCAAACCCCAGGCCACGGGCCCAAGTACTACTCAGGCACAGTATAATACTTCCACCTATTCTAATTTCCTGTTCACCTCCGACTTTTTGGCAACATTTACAAAGGATCTCAATAAGGATTTCAGTCTTACGGTTACCCTGGGTGCATCCTATATAAATAATCAGATTAATTATCTGGCAGTGAATGCAGGCTCTTTGTTTTTACCTGTATATAATATAAACTCCCTGACCGGGATTCCGGGTTTGGGCCAATACAACAACCAGGCAAAAAAACTCGGTTATTTTGGAGATGCTACCATCGGGTATAAAAATTTTGCGTTTTTGCATGGCTCCTATAGAACAGATATTGATTCCAGATTATCCAGGGCCAACCGGTATATCCCTTATTATGATATTGATGGATCCGTTGTGCTGAGTGATATGATCCCTTCCATTGCAGGTGACCGGGTCCTTAATTATTTAAAGATAAGGGCTGCTCATTCATTAACGGGTAATGCCTCTGCCCTGGGTGGAGGTTCTTCCAACATTGCAGACGGAGCCTATACTACAGAGCCAACGCTCAGCGCTGCACCAGGCTTTCCATTCAATGGACTGGGAGGATTTCTTTTGAATACCACTATCGCGAATCCAAACATTAAACCGGAAGTGATCACGGAAAATGAATTAGGTATTGAATTAGCCTTTTTTCACAATAGGATTTCATTGGTTGCAGCTGTTTATCAGCAGAAATTAAAGGATGGAATTGTGTATACCAATACAGCCAGTTCTACCGGGTTTACTCGTTCTCTGATAAATGCGGCCAGTACAGAAATCAGGGGATTTGAAATGGAATTAAAGGCAACCCTCATTAAATCCAAATCAGTTACCTGGAATGCGGGAATAAATTATACCCATATTCAAAGCAAAGTGCTTTCCGTAAACGGAGATCTTCAATCCATTAATATAGGAGGTAATTCTTACGCATTGGTGGGTAGTCCTTATCCGGTTATTGAAACCGGAGATTGGGCCAGGGATCCTCAGGGACACATAATCGTTGACCCGGTTACCGGAAACCCGGCTCCGGATCCAAATTTAAAAGTGCAGGGGAATGCAAATCCAACTGACCTGCTTGGACTTACTACCAGTGTAAGTTGGAATCATTTTACGTTAAGCGCTACGGCAGATTACAGGGGGGGATATAAGATCTTCAATTCATTAGGCCAGACCATGACCTTTACAGGGATAAGCCCCATCACGACAATTACTGGCCGCCAGCGTTTTGTATTCCCGAATTCCGTCATAGATGAAGGAGGGGGTAAATACGTTAAGAACACCAATATAACAACCGATGACGCTGGTTATAATTTTTGGGGAGGATCTTATCTGAATGTCGGATCCAATTATATTACCAGCGGATCAGTCTGGAAATTGAGAGAAGTGGTTCTGAGATATGATTTTCCAAAAAAATGGTATTCCAAGGCAAAGATTTTTCAGGATATGAGCTTTACCTTATCCGGAAGGAATCTGATCATGCTGAGACCAAAGACGAATATCTGGACCGACCCGGAATTTAATGATGATACGAGTAATGCAGTGGGAAGGAATTCTGTGTATCAGGCCCCCCCAACCAGAATTTTCAGCGCTACCTTATCATTAAGGTTTTAATGATTATTGAATTCCAAAACTTATCATCATGCGTAAAAAAATAAATATAGTTTGGTTATCCATTCTCATGGTAGCGATAATATCAATGGGTTCCTGTAAGAAAAGTGATTTTGATATTAATAGCCCGAACCCAAATCAGCCGTCCTCGGTACCACCCAATTATGTATTATCGGCAGCATTAGCTTCATCGGCAAGCCTGGTATTGGGAGGTGATGCAACCTTTGCCAATTTCTGGATGGGTTATTGGGCGCCTTACGGAGAGCAATCTCCTTCTGTCCTGTCCTACAATCTCACCAGTGATACTTATTCCTATAACTGGGATGACACTTATATTGCCCTGGAAAACTATAAGTTTATTGAAGATCAGTCTGCATCTGCCAATAAGACTTATTTCTTTGCGATCGCAAAAATTATGAAGGTTTTTCATTTTCAGCGATTAGTGGATTTATATAATAATGTGCCTTACCATGATGCATTGATTCCGAACAGTTTTCCAAAGTATGACAGCGCTGGTGCTATTTATAAGGAACTCGTTCTTCAACTGGATTCTGCAGTAATTATTATAAAAAGCGCCGATGCATTAACGGTGGATAACCCGGGTTCTAATGATGTGATGTTCCATGGAAATATGGATCAGTGGGTAAAATTCGCTCATACCCTGAAATTAAAAATTCTGATGCGCCAGACCCAGATGACCGCCGGCCCCGCCTATATACAAGATAATCTAACCGGGTTGACAACGAGTGATTTTTTAGGTGAAGGAGAAGATGCCGGGATAAACCCGGGGTATTCAAATTCTTCCCATGCACAACAAAGCCCCATATGGCAGAGCGTAGGATATAATACCGATGGGTCTCCCAATGGCGGTCATTTATACACCAAGGTGAACAGTTATGCAGTGAATTTCTACAATACTACCAATGATACGCAAAGAATTAAGCTGTTTTGCGACACTAATGCATCCGGAATCATCAAGGGACGGGCTTTTGGAAGCAGCGATGTGGGGCAGGGTGGTTCTGTTATATCAGGTTTTGGTTCCGGAATACTGAAGGCTCCCACGATGGATGCCTACATTCTGCCTGCATTTGAAAGCCTGTTTATTCAGGCCGAAGCTGCCCAGAGAGGATTTATTCCCGGTGATCCCGCCGTTTTATTTAAGGAGGCGGTTACCGAATCCTTCCGCTTATTAGGTGTGCCTGATTATCAAAATGCAGCTCAACTATTTTATTCCCAGCCCGGCGATAAGGTAAATATTGATGTGTCGTCCAACAAGATCAATACCATCATCTTACAAAAATGGGCCGCCCTGAACGCATACGATCCGTTTGAATCCTATAGTGACTGGAGAAGACTCGGCATACCGGCAGACCTTCCCGTTTCTGTGTATCCGGGAACAACGGCTACTCATATCCCGTACAGGTTGTTGTATCCCACCAGTGAATACCATTATAATGCGGCCAATGTAAATGCTCAGGGAAATGTCAATCAGTTTGCGTCTAAGATATTTTGGATGCCTTAAACCAAAAAATTAAATCAGTATGAAAAAAATATCTCTCTCTCTGCTGGCCTTAATTATGCTTTCATTGTCTGCCTGTTTGAAAGATAAACCGGCTGTTGATTTTAGTACGGTGGGTACAATTATTGAAATTTTACCGGTAAATGGAGGAGGTTTGGAAAATTTTGCCGGAGCAAAATTGAATTTCGATGCGACGGAAACAATGGATAGTGCAGCCATTGTATTAAATATTGCCTCTCCGAAGCCTTTGAATAAAGTATTGACCATTAGCATGGAAGTAAACGACGCTCTCCGGACTGCTTATAATTCAGGTAATCCTGATCAATACGATGCCTTCCCGGATTCTGCTTTTTCCTTTCCGGTTACTTCAGGAACAATTGCCGCTGGCCAGCGGTTGGATACCCTGAAGCTGTATTTCTATCCATCCAAGATCGACACCACAAAAAATTATATGTTGCCTGTTAGCATTAAAGATGCGCAGGGAGAAACCATCAGCGGCAATTTTGGTGCGATTTACTTTCATACAATTGCGAGGTGATCCGTATGACCGGCTGGGCTTTGCTTTCATAGTATGATATCCATTCCCAAAAAATGAATTATGAAAAAAAATCCACTTGTAATTATTGCCTGCTTTATTAACTGCCTTGTTTTTGCACAAACCTCTTCCAACCGGTATACGGAATTTCCCGATTCTGTGGCTACCCATAAAGTGGTGCTGGATAAGCAATCTAAAATTATTTCCTGGATCACTCCCCAATCAGCAGCTTATGATCGTTTTCTCCGGGATCGTTGGAATTTTATTTTCAAAGGCATCCCGAATAGTCCAGGGCCAGCGCCAAGATCGGATTATCCCCAATATTATTTTTATTGTGGGTACAAGGATCAGCAAATGATTCCGGACACCTGGATGAATGATATTGGTGAAAAAATTCCGAACTGGTTTGAATCTGCCCGGTTGTTTTATCAGTATACCGGAGATTTGCGTGCAATGAAAATTATTGAGGGAATGGCGATGTATGCCATTGATCATGGAACCAGTCCTTCTGATTTTGAATGGCCTGATTTTCCGTATACTACCACCAATGCGGGAGACACTTTGTTTCGCGGATTTACCGATTCTAAAAGGCTGGTCCTTCATGAAGTGCAGGTGGATCATGCAGGAGATATGGGGTTTACCTATTACAATCTTTATTTGTATTCAGGGAATGAGAAATTTAAAGTGGCTGCTATTCATGTTGCAGATGCCCTGGCAGCTCATGCGCGAGTTGGTACTGCCTCACATTCCGTTTGGCCATACCGGGTAGTGATGCGTGATGGAAGAATTACAGCTCAATACGGCGCAAACTGGTTAGGCTGTTATTCTTTGCTGGATCATTTAATCAGGGCAAAACTGGGGAATGTGGCTGCTTATCAGTCTGCACTTACAAAAGCAAGGAATTTCATCCTTCAATTTCCCATGAAAACCGGGTACTGGACGGATGGACACACCGACACGGATGTAAACAGCCATACTTACAAGAGTAATATGAGTGCGAGTAACGCAACACTTTATTTTTTAGATCACCCGGAATTTGATCCGGAATACAAAACAGATATTCCTAAGCTCATCCAATGGACAGAGAAGAATTTTGTGTTTCACTCGGCTCCCGGTGAACCTTCGACTCAATGGGGTGCGAACATCGTGGGGGAGCAGGATAGCTTCCTCCCGAAAATGGATTATCAAACCGCCCGTTATGGTGCAGAATGTGCCCTGTGGTATGCCATTTCCGGCGACTCTGCTTATAAAGAAAAAGCATTTCGGTCGTTAAACTGGGTAACCTATTGCAGTGACAGCAATGGGATGGCTTTTGAAAGCCCGTTGAGTAAAGGGGTTACCAGTTGGTGGTCGGATTGTTACGGAGAAGGCCCCAGAATGGTTTACCATGCGCTGGCTGCAGTGCCTGAATGGGCGCCGCCCGGAGAAGATCATATTTTATATTCGGAAGCGGTTTTAAAAGATGTATCCTATAAAAAACATAAAGTGGAATATCTCACTGAAAATAATGCCGGTATTGAATATTTGAAACTCTCCTTTAAGCCATCCGCTATTCGGGTGGGCGGAGTACGAATATCTGCTGAAGATCACTTACTAAAAGAAGGATACCTTTTAAAAAATCTAGGAGGCGGAGATTATTCATTAACAATCCGAAGAACAAGCTCAGGGCCCGTAGTTATTGAATAGAC
>JAYVXJ010000450.1:0-1710 GCA_043785285.1 Chitinophagaceae bacterium | reverse complement strand
CTAACCGCGGCCAGTATGCCGGTCTCTATACCATGGCCTGGTCGCTGGCGCAGGTAGTCGGACCCACCGGTGGAACCTGGATTGCCGGCCATTATGGTTTTACTATATTGTGGTGGATCGTCGGCGGAATTTGTTTGCTTACCGGTCTTCTTTTCCGCACCGCAAAATTATAAAAGGCATCAGGATTTTCCACCAAACACTTTTTTCAACAAATCGGTAACCTGGGCTGCCGGATCCTTACGGATTTTCTTTTCCTCCTGTGCCACATAATAGAAAATACCATCCATTGCTTTTTGCGTAACGAATGCAGACAAATCAGGATCCACTTTCTTAAATGTAGTCGGCAGTTTATTATAGGTTTCGAATAGATCTTTCCAGTATTTAGTAGCCCCTGTCTTTTGCAGGGAAGAATCAATTACCGGATGAAAAGCCGCCTTTAATTCCGGCGTGGTACTTTTTCTGAGATAGCCGGTTGCGGCTGTATCTGCGCCCCTTAAAATACCCAAACCATCCTGCATGGTCATTCTTTTCACAGCATTTACGAAGATGGGTGTTGCCGATTTGGAAGCATCTTCAGCAGCCCGGTTTATACTGAGGATGGCATCATCCACCAGCTTTCCCATGCCCAGGCTACGCAACGTTTTCCCCACATTCTGTGCCTGCTGAGGCAGTAAAATCTTTACGGCAGCATCTTTGAAAAATCCGTCAACTACAGAAAGCCTGTCCGCACTTTTTTGGGCACCTAAAGTCAATGCCTGCTTTAAGCCACCAATAATATCGTCTGAACTCAGGGAAGAACCGCTATTACCACTGTTAACCTGCTTTTTCAGGTCCTTGAATAACGATTGTGCCTGGATCACTCCCACTAAACCTGCTGCTAAAAATAATACGATAAATAGTTTTTTCATTTGTACTGATTTTAAAAATGCCTGCCCATATGAAAAGAGAGGACTTGCCTGAAACGCTCAGGGAAAATGGTTATTTTATATTTTCCCGCGAATTAAAAGTATTTACTAAAAAACAAAGAAAATGTTAACCCTGAACACAAATCGGTCATCCCTATCCTGGATCGGCGAGTTTCCGTACTTTTGCCGATCCAAAAAATGAATATGAAAAGAATTTCCTTATTCCTTCTGATTTCCGCTTTATCCATCGGATCATTCGCCCAGGCAAAGAAAAAACCGGTTACCCTTACCACAAAAAAGCCTGCATCCAACGCCATGGTGGCTCCTGCTCCCTTAAAAACACTCACGGATTCCCTGAGCTACTCCATTGGTATGATGGTCGCTAATTTTTACAAACAGCAGGGCATTTCCGATATCAATACGGTACAGGTTACCAATGCCATTAATACGGAGATGAAAGGTGGTAAACCTATTATGGATCAGCAAAAATGCCAACAGGTATTGATGGGATATGTGGAAAAAGCAAAAGCTGACAAAGCTACTGTGGCAAAAAAAGAAGGGGCCGCGTTTCTCGAAGACAATAAAAAAAAACCAGGTGTTGTAACCACAGCTTCGGGTTTACAATATCTTATTCTGAAGGAAGGAACCGGTGTAAAACCTGCTGCCACCGATAAAGTCAAATGCAACTATGAAGGAAGACTGATTAACGGTATTGTTTTCGACAGTTCCGATAAACAGGGACATCCTGTAGAATTTGCAGTGAACGGGGTGATCCGGGGTTGGACGGAAGCTCTGCAACTCATGT
>JAYVXJ010000449.1:0-5852 GCA_043785285.1 Chitinophagaceae bacterium | reverse complement strand
AACCCGCATGCAGGGCTAGTTTCACTTCATTGATGGAACTGCAGTCCACGTTGGCACCGGTATTTTTAATATAGCGCAGAATAGCAATGTTGGTAAGTGCTTTGCTGGCGTAAAAAAAAACCACATCGGTTTTGCTGAATGCAGTTTTCAGCCGTAGGTATTGATCTTTTATTTTATCAGCATGATATACATAAAGGGGAGTTCCGTATTGTGTGGCTAACTGAATGAGGTTTTCGTACGACAGGGGTTTTATCATGAATGCGAATATACTTCATTGCCATTATTCACCCGGCGTTCCCGCTTCACCGGTGGACGGATTTTCTTCTTCATCAGGCCCGTTGTTTTCCAGCAACTCTCCTTCTTCACTAACAACCAAAGCCAGATTAATTTCCGGTACTGCGGGTGTATAATTGATTATGGATGGCTCCTGTAAACTTTCTCCCAACACTTCCTTCAGCCTCGGAAGATCTGCAGCCTGGTTGATACCAAAATAATCCATAAAGGTTCTGGAAGTTGTATAAATAAGGGGTTTACCGGGCATCTCCTCATGCCGACCGGTAATGATGATCAGTTCTTTCTCCAATAATTTCTGGATGGAATAATCGCTGCTTACGCCACGAATGGATTCTATTTCGCCTTTGGTAATCGGTTGTTTATAGGCAATGATGGCCAGGGTTTCCAAAGCGGCCGTTGACAACCGTTTCAGAAATTTTTCACCGTTAAGCTGGGCAATCGTTTTATAAAAATCCTTCTTGGATAAAAACTGCCAGCCCCCGCCACTTTCACGCACTTCGAAAGGATAAAAATCGGCGTTGTATTTGGAAACGATTCCTTCAATCCCGGTCTGAATCTGTTCCAATGTAAGTTTATCATCCATAAATCCGAAAGCATTGTTCAGCAGTTCGGTCATCTCCATTGCCGTTAATGGTTTATCACTGGCAAAGATCAGCGCTTCAATATGGGGAATGAGGTGGGAGATATCCATCGGAGACTAGTTTGAAAATTTGAAAATTTGAAAATTTGAAAAGGAGTACAGCCAATCGTGTTTCAACATGGAATTAAGCTTGATAATTTTCAAATTAGCACATTTTCAAATTTTCAAATTCCCTAATTAACCTTACCCCTGCAACGCAGCAGCCCCACTAACAATCTCCGTAAGCTCTGTGGTGATGGCTGCCTGACGGGCACGGTTATACGAAATTTTCAGCGACTTTAGAATCTCATTGGCATTTTCGGTAGCCTTATCCATAGCCGTCATACGGGCGCCATGTTCTGAAGCGTTTGCATCCAGCACGGCTTTAAACAACTGGGTATTGAGAATCTTCGGCATCAGTTCGTTTAGGAGCTCTTCTTTGGATGGTTCAAAAATAAAATCATTGGTTTTTGTGCCAGACACATTTTCCATTTTAGGTATGGGTAGAAAGGGTTCCACCACAAAACGCTGGGTACTTGCATTTTTAAATTCACTGTAAATAATATCCACCGCATCAAATTCCGTGTTCTCAAATCCTTTTACTGCAGCCTGTGCACATGTCTGTACGTTTTCGAAACGAAGGTGCTGAAATATATCCTTAAATTCTCCGTTTACCGGATAGTTGTTCTTAACAAAATGCTCATACCCTTTCTTTCCAATACTCCAGATGATTACATGGCCTTTGGCAGCCTGTGCAGGATATTTTTCCCGCATGGTGGCTTTGGCCAGTTTAATCAGGTTTGAATTATAGGCACCGCAGGAGGAACGGTCACTTGTGATCAGGATCAGCAGCACTTTTTCAACGGGCCTGAGGGTGGAAAGTCCCGGGCTGCCGGCGCCATCAGAATCACTGACGATATTGCTTAGCACCTGCTGTAGTTTTTTGGAATAGGGCCGCATTTGTTGAATGGCTTCCTGGGCCTTACGCAGCTTGGTGGCGCTGATCATTTTCATTGCCTTGGTGATCTGCTGGGTACTCTGGATGGATTTAATCCGGTTACGAACTTCCTTGAGTTGTCCTGCCATTATAGGTGTTTTTAAGCCGGCTGCAAAGGTAGCGTAACAGCCTCAAAATGCAAGTAGACTGTGGAAAAAAGAAGCCTTTTCGCTTACTTAGGAGCGCTGCGGGAAGGAAAAAATAGTACTTTCACTTCCCTGAATTCATTATGCCAAAAACAACAAAGAAAGGCCGGCCCGTTATCCTGATTACCAACGACGATGGAGTAATGGCTCCCGGAATACTGAACCTGATAGAAGCCGTTAAAGACCTTGGAAAAGTAGTGGTTGTAGCGCCGGATAAACCGCAATCGGGAATGGGACATGCCATTACTATTGGCTTGCCCCTGCGTCTGCATCCGGTGGACATTTTTGAAGGGGTAGAAGCCTGGCAATGTTCCGGAACCCCGGTGGATTGCGTGAAACTGGCCGTGGATAAGGTTCTACGACGTAAACCGGACATCTGCCTCAGCGGAATCAATCATGGTGCCAACCATTCCATTAATGTGATCTATTCCGGAACCATGTCGGCTGCCGTGGAAGCAGCTATTGAAAGTATTCCTTCTGCCGGGTTTTCTCTGCTTGACCATAGCGTGGAAGCCGATTTCAGCGGCGCCAGGAAATATGCCCGCATCGTGGTGCAGCAAATGCTCAAAACCAAACTGGACAAGCACACCGTATTGAACGTAAACATACCCGCCGTTCCCACAGAACTTATAAAGGGAATTAAGATATGTAAACAGGCTTATGCCAAGTATGAAGAAGATTTTGTTGAAAGAAATGACCCCAATGGGAAAAAATACTTCTGGCTTACGGGCGAATTTGTGAATTTTGATAAAGGGAAGGACGCGGATGTATGGGCGCTGGAACATAATTTCGTGAGCGTGGTACCGGTACAATTTGACCTTACCAATTATGCTTTGAAAGCCAAACTTGAAAAATCCTGGAAATTTTGATATTCAAAAAAGACAATTTGAAGTTGGGCATCCTGATGGGCATCATAGCTCCTTTACTGGCTATGCTGATTTATTATTTGTGGAATTTTTCCCGTGCGCTCAGCATTTCAGAATATTTCTATGTTCTAAAGACAAACAAACCTCTTCTTACCGCCATCAGCAGCATTTCCCTGCTGGCTAACGCCGTGATTTTTACCATTTATATCAATACCCATCGCGATCAAACAGCCAAAGGTATATTTGTAGCCACCCTGCTATATGGCATTTTCGTACTGGTTTATAAACTAATCAGTTAGATGCATGAACCGTCCATGACAAAATTTACATTACGACTAACATCGCCGTATCCCGAAGTACTAAAAGACAAAATTAACGGATGAAATATTATCTGATAGCCGGGGAAGCTTCCGGGGACTTGCATGGGAGCAACCTGGTCAGAGAATTAAGGAAGAAAGATGCCGGTGCCCAGATCCGGGGCTGGGGTGGCGATCTGATGCAGGAAGCCGGAGCAGATATCATAAAACATTACCGGGATCTTGCTTTTATGGGATTTTCGGAAGTAATCCGGAACCTGCCTTCCATTTTCCGTAATATTCGTTTTTGTAAAGCAGACATCGAAAAATTCAAACCGGAGGTGGTGATATTCATAGATTATCCGGGGTTCAATCTTCGGATTGCCGGATGGGCCAGGCGTTCGGGATATAAAACCGTTTATTATATTTCCCCGCAGGTCTGGGCCTGGAAAGAAAGCAGGGTGAAGACCATCCGCGACTGTATAGATAAAATGCTGGTCATTCTTCCTTTTGAAAAGGAATTTTATCACAAATGGAATTATGAAGTGGAATATGTAGGTCATCCACTGGTGGAAGTGATCGAGCAGTTTAAAAGTTCCACCGCTTCCCCATCTTTTCCCGATATTATTTTTACGTCAACGCAACAAAAGTCTGCAACCTTACTTCCGCTCATCGCTTTGTTGCCCGGAAGCCGCAAGCAGGAAATACTAAAAAAACTTCCGGTGATGCTGGAAGCCAGCCGTTCTTTTCCGGATCATCAATTTGTGGTAGCCGAAGCACCTGGCCAGGAAGAATCATTTTATACTGAAATTTTAAAAAAATACCCGGAAGTAGGCCGTGTTAGAAATCAGACATATGCTTTATTGGTTCATGCCCGCGCAGCCTGTGTTACTTCTGGAACAGCTACTTTGGAAACTGCTCTTTTCGGTGTACCGGAATTGATCTGTTATAAAGGCAGCGCGGTTTCTTATCAGATTGCCAAAAGGCTGATCAGAGTAAACTATATTTCTCTGGTGAACCTGATCATGGATAAACCGGTAGTAAAGGAATTGATCCAGGATGAAATGACGCCGGCGAACATAACCACAGAACTGAAAAAATTACTATCCGACCCGGCTACCATTGACCGCATCCGGAAGAACTACGCAGATCTAAAGGGTTTACTTACCCAAGGCGGAAATGCATCTGAAAAAGCTGCGGAAAGCATTATCCGGTTTTTGAAAAATCCCCAAACTTCTTAAGTTAAAATCTCAGAAAATGATTCCGCAGGAAAAGCATTCTCTTCGCTATGGATGCAGCAACTCCGGAACATGATTACCAGTGGTTTTCTTTCTCTAAAAGTAGACCTTAAAAAAGCAGGATAAGCTGATCAGTGCCTTTTGAAAAAAAGCCGGTAGAGGATTATGATTATCCCGATGATAAACAGGAAGATAGAGATCCGGTTAATACCGTGCATAGCCCGGATATAGCTATTGCTCGGTGCATTCGGATCTTTCTTTTTGATGTATAGGTATTCAGCAATTTGTCGGAGCACCCCCATAATAATGTAGGTAAGTAAAGATATTTAACAATGGCCCATTCCGGATTGTTCGGAATGTATATATTTGCAGCTCTTTTTGGGGGATTAGCTCATCTGGTAGAGCGCAAGCATGGCATGTTTGAGGTGATCGGTTCGAGTCCGATATCCTCCACTCTTTAAAAGGGATTATTTTCCCCATCCGGTTTCTTTTAAAGCCGGATCGTTTTCTTTCTTCAGAAAATCCGCATGGGATAAAGATTCCGGCTCCCATTGCAGTAAGGCATCGTCAGGCACAACAGCAACAGGTGTTCTCCAGGAAGCAGACGTTTCATTATAAGCCAGATTGGATTGCAGATTATAACAGGAAATAATTGACCAGCGCGGATAATCCGACAAATTGGCTTCCGAACGATGAAGCAAATTAGGATGAAAAAAAAGCGCATCCCCCGGCTGAAGTTCCACGTAAATGAGTTCCATTGTTTTTAATGCATTGTCCACCATCTGCATGTCTGCCCCTACCTGCTCTCCCGCAAAACCGTGGTTTACACGTCCCATTTTATGAGAGCCCCTGATCACCTGAAGACAGCCATTTGCTTTATTGGCTTCCGTTAATGCAACCATTACACTAATCAATTCATCCGGAAACATAAACTGGTTTTTATACCAGTAGCCATAGTCCTGATGCCACTCCCATGCACCGCCGACCTTAGGCTGTTTTTGCATCAGCTTAGAATGAAAATGACATACCGGAGAACGCCCACCCAGCAACTGTTTTATGGCTCCTATCATTTTTTCACTGCGGGTGAGGAAACCAAAAACATCGTTACCAGGAGTGAACCATAAAGATAATTTTGTTTTCTTCCCGGTCTGGTCATTCAGGTCAAGTGCATGATTAGCCATTGCCTGATCCTCTACTGCGGTGTGGTATAGCTTATCCGTTTGCGCTTTGCTGCAAAAACGGTTAATGATAACGTATCCATCACGATGATAAGCAGATAACTGGTCTTCGATTAATGCGGAATTGGGCATATGATTGCAATTTGACTTACGGATTGAGCTGCATTTATTCCCTAATTTAGCGAAACGGCAGGAATTAATATCGTTAAAAGAATCCA
>JAYVXJ010000448.1:0-5853 GCA_043785285.1 Chitinophagaceae bacterium | reverse complement strand
CCGCCGCCGCCGGAAGGACGGTAACTACCGCTGTTGGAAGCCGCCGGCATTGTCCGCTGAAAATTCTGGGTACGCATCTCTCCACGGCTACGCTGTCCCTGCTGACGGTTTAAATTCTGGATCACTTCGGGCCTGGCATTATTAACCGGAGCCCAGCTGCGGTTTTGCCTTTGTTGCCACTGACCTTGTTGACTACGTTGGTAAACATTTCCCTGACGGTCTGAATAAACATTTCCGGAAGGTCTGTTCGCGCTGCCTGATGGTCGTGTAGCGGAATTATTTGTTGTATTATAATTTCTGCCGTTTGCCGGTCTGGAACCAGTTGAATTGGGCCGTGGATTAGTAAAGCTCCCACCTGATCTGGATGATTCCGGCCGGCTATTCATATTTCTGCCGCCGGGTATATTATTGGTACGGGTAACCACACCGCCCCGGTTCCGATAAATATTATTGGAATGGTTTATCCTTATGTTATTCCGTACACTGAAAGAATTTCCATAAAACCCGTAGGGTCTTTCACCACCATGGTATCCGCCCCAGTATGCGGGATGGTAAAAAGAGGGACCCCACCAGCTACAACCATAACCTCCCCAATGATCGTAGTAACCAAACCCGTAATTAAACCAGCCCACATTATAACCCCATCCGAAACTCCAGCCATACCATGGGTTGTAGCCGAAATTGAATCCCCATGACCAAGGCCTCGGATAATAATAGCTGCCGTACCAGGGATCATAATAAAAGCCAGTTCCGTAAACTACGGTAGGACCGTAAACAAAGCTGTTCAGATATCCCGGCGTATAGCCCATGTACACGTAATCAGGAGCCACATCATAGATGTATACATATTTTGTGTTGTATGCAGGATTACTTGGCGGAATGCGATCTACCTCGTCAGGCCTTTCCGTACTTACCGCCCAGGGTCCCGTGGCATTATCAGAAACAAACCAAACTCCATTATCCACTACATAAAACCGGCCATTTTGCGCGCGAAGAACGGTTGAAGACGTATTTACGGCGTATTGCAGATCGGTTCCATCGATATCGGTAAACTTGGGCTGGCCATCATATGTTACATTCGTGGTTGCCGTATTACGGTCCACTTTGGCTGTTTGAGGAATTTCAGCATCCATTACAGCATCCCGCGCTGCGTCTGTACCAGCAACACTGGCGAGTACATTATCTTTAGCTGATCCCGGAGGGATCTTTGCAAAATCTCCAGGCAATTGATCGGCCGGAATATATTTCCAGTTATTTCCGTTCAGCGTTTTGGCCTGATACCATCTTCCGGAGATCAGCACAAAGTATTGCTGGGAATTTTCATCCATGAAAATATCGTTGACCGAATTGTTGATATAGAGCAGGGTAGTTCCCTGAATAGGTGTAAAATTCGGTTCGCCCTTGGACTGGATCAATTCCGCAGGAACGGTGCTGACAATAATGTTGGGAATGGTTGTGGATTGATCATTCGCGGGAGCATTATTCTGATTCGTATTATTATTTGCGTTACTCTGCTCTTTGCTGATGATCTGTTGTTCAATATTTCGGAGGTTTGCAGGAATCTGACCATTGGTATAGCGGTAAGGTCCTGTTGCCTGTGGAGCAACATACCAATGCTTCGCGCCATAGAGATAAAACTGGCCGTCGTTGTTTTTTATGATGGTAAACGGCGAGTTAACCACCACATCCATATTCCAGTCGGGATTTTGTTGCAGTTTAGGTTCCCCATCCATAACCACCAGCATCGAAGGCTGTGTCACAAACATCACTTTAGGCGGCATATTGGAAATATTCTGGGAGAGTTTGGTTTCCTGCCGGGTCTGATCCAATGAAGCGAGGATATCGTCCAGGGATATAGGACCAGCCACTTCCGGGAATTGCGTTTCCAGTGCGTTGTCAATGAAATCAATCTTATTCTGATCGGTGATGGATGGGATCCTGATTGCGGTTGTGTTAAGCGTATTGATCACAACCTGACGGTTACCACGGTCTGTTTCCACTTTGGCATCAGCCCAGAAAGTACCGAATACGGGGTCTGAACTGCCATTTTCCGAAATGGAAATAGCAGAACGGAATTTTAAGGTATTTCCCACAAAGGATTCCGGTGCCGGCTGGTAAACTTTAATTACCGTTCCGTCGGATGCAATAATCTGCTTTGGCCAAAGGTCGTCGGCCGCCCTGCAGAAGCTGAATATCAGCACCATAGAGGCGAGCATGATGAGTTTTGCAGAGAGCTTTTTCATGTGAACTAGTTTATGTTCAAAATGCATATGTTTTTGAGTCCCGCAGGGGACCATTACCAAGGTAAGACTATTCTAAAACCCTTTGGTTTGAAGTTCATTTCAAAATAGTATGTTAAAGCTTACCTAATGGGCTTCCAGCCAATTAGCTCCAAATCCGATCTCTGCTTCCGCAGGAACTTCATTAGGTAAGAGCAGGGCTTGTTGCATGGATTCAATAATGAGGGGTTGGATGATTTCCAATTCCTCCCGGTGGGCATCAAAAATTAACTCATCATGTACCTGGAGCAGCATTTTGGACCTGAACTTATTTTTGATGAAGGCTTCGTGAATTTTGATCATGGCCAGTTTGATCATATCGGCCGCCGTTCCCTGGATCGGCGAGTTGATGGCATTCCTTTCTGCAAATCCCCTGACCGTGAAATTGGAAGAATTGATATCCCTCAGCCAGCGTTTTCGCCCCATCAGAGTTTGAACAAATCCGTTTTCACGCGCAAATTGAATGGTATCATCCATATACTTCTGAATATTCACAAATTGTTTCTTGTAATTCTCGATAATCTCTTTGGCCTCCGATCTGGAAATCCCCAGGTTATCGGCAAGTCCGAAAGCTCCCTGCCCGTAAATGATACCGAAATTCACACTCTTTGCCTTGTAACGCATTTCCTTCGTCACATCCTGTTCATCCACACCAAATACTTTGGCTGCTGTTGCACTGTGAATGTCTTTCCCTTCTTTAAATGCCTTCACCATATTGGGATCCCCGCTGATGGCGGCAACGATCCGTAATTCAATCTGCGAGTAATCGGCGGATATCAGCACATGATCTTTATCGCGGGGTATAAACGCTTTTCTGATCTCCCGGCCTCTTTCCGTTCTGACGGGAATATTCTGCAGGTTCGGATTATTGCTGGCCAGCCGGCCGGTTACCGCTACAGCCTGCGCATAGCTGGTATGCACCCGGCCTGTTTTTCGGTTTATGATGACCGGTAGTGCGTCTACATACGTGGATTTTAATTTGCTGAGTTCACGATATATGAGAATGTCATCGACGATTTTACTCTGATGAGCGAGTTTGAGGAGTACGTCTTCTCCGGTAGCGTATTGACCGGTCTTGGTTTTTTTTGCTTTCGGGTCCAGCTTGAGTTTGTCAAACAATACTTCTCCCAGTTGCTTGGGCGAAGAGAGATTAAATCGCACGCCGGCCTGCTGATAAACACTTTCTTCTGCCAGCCCGGCTTCTTTTTCGAGCGTCTTTGAATATTCCTTTAAAAAATCTTCATCTACCCGGATGCCTTCAAATTCCATGGCCGTCAGCACTTTCACCAATGGATTCTCTACTTCATGAAAAACTTTTTCAACCGATTTTGTTTTCAGCAGCGGCGAAAATTTTTGTTTTAACTGCCAGGTGATGTCGGCATCTTCTGCTGCATATTCCGTGATCTTATCCAGCGCCACATCCCGCATATTCCCCTGATTCTTTCCTTTTTTTCCGATCAGCTCTTCAATGGGAACGGGTTCATAACCGAGGTATTGTGCACTGAGCAGGTCCATATTGCGTTTACCTTCCGGCTCAATCACATAATGCGCCAGCATGGTGTCGAATAGTTTTCCTTTTATTTCCACGTCATACCATTTCAATACCAGCAGATCGTATTTAATATTTTGTCCGATCCAGAGGCGGTTGGGATCATCGAACAAGGGTTGGAACGCAGACAGGATTTTTTTGGTTTCTGCTCTATCCGGAGGAACGGGAACATAATAACCTTCTCCTGCCTTCCAGGAAAAACTCAACCCCACCAGGTCTGCATTATTCGCATCAATACCCGTGGTTTCGGTATCGAAGGATACTTCTAGTTGTTTTTGCAGTTGGGCAACGAGCGGCTGAATTTTTTCATCCGTATCTACGCTCAAATAAGTATGCGCTGTATTGGAAATATTTTTTTCTGGGTGAAGGCTTGGTGGCGAAGGTTCTTCCGTGTTTTTTTCTGATTTTGGTTCGACGGTATTTCCAAAAAGATCCTGCTGTTTGCCTTCGGGTTGAACTTTCTGTCCCTGCGGACCCGGTAATTCTTCCCCGAGTATCCTTTTAGCAAAAGTTCTGAATTCAAGTGCGGCAAATATTTCCCGAAGTGCATCCTTGTTCCAGTCTTTCCGTTTGAAATCTTCTTCATGAAACTGAACGGGAACATTCGTTATGATGGTAGCCAGCTTCTTACTCATGATGGCCAGGTCCTTTCCTGCTTTTACTTTCTCTCCCACAGCGCCTTTGATATTTTCTGCGTTGGCCAGCACGTTTTCCAGCGTATGATATTCATTGAGGAGTTTGGCTGCGGTTTTTTCGCCGATGCCGGGAATGCCCGGAATATTATCTACCGCATCACCCATCATGCCCAGGATATCAATGACCTGATCCACGGATTGGATATTCCATTTGTTCAACACTTCCGCCGGACCGATAATTTCCACATCGCCACCCTGGTATCCGGGTTTATAAATTTTCACCTGGTCGCTGACCAGTTGTCCGTAATCTTTATCAGGGGTAACCATGAATACCTCGTAACCTGCAGTGGCAGCCTGTTTGCTCAATGTTCCAATCACATCATCCGCTTCAAAGCCATCCAGTTCCATGATGGGAATATGAAATCCATTGATGATCCGTTTAATATCCGGGATGGCAATAAGCAGGTCTTCTGGCGCATCCTGCCGGTTAGCTTTATAATCGGTAAAATCAATATGGCGTTCGGTAGGTGCCTGCGTATCAAAGCAAACGGCAATGTGAGAAGGATTCTGGGAGTTGAGCAACTCCACCAGCGTATTGGTAAAGCCGAACTGGGCGTTGGTATTTTTTCCTTTGGAAGTTATGCGGGGACTTCGAATCAGCGCATAATATGCGCGGAAGATCAGCGCCATCGCATCGAGCAAAAATAATTTTTTCATGAACGTTTCATTTCGGTTAATTTCTTCTGCAAAAAAAACATCTGATCCCGCAGCCTTGCAGCTTCCATAAAATCCAGATCCCGCGCGGCTTTTTCCATTTCCTTTTTTATTTTGGAGATGGCTTTTTCCATCTGCGGAATCGTTTTGTATTCTGGCTCTTCCTCGGCTGTGATGGTCACCAGATCCTGATCTCCTGCAATCGCATATGGATTCTTTTCATCATAGCCTTTGATGTCGAGCACGGAAGTCTGGGCAAACACCTGCTGCCGGGATTTGAAAATCGTTTTGGGTGTGATGCCATGCTCTTCATTATACTCGATTTGTTTCAGTCGACGACGCGTGGTTTCATCAATGGTGCGCTTCATACTCTCGGTCATTTTATCTGCATAAAAAATCACCAGCCCGTCCACATTCCGCGCAGCACGGCCCGCAGTTTGTGTCAATGATCTTTCATTTCTTAAAAATCCTTCTTTATCCGCATCCAGAATAGCGACGAGGGAAACTTCGGGAAGGTCCAAACCTTCTCTCAACAGGTTCACGCCCACGAGCACGTCAATATCGCCAAGTCGCAGCTGGCGAAGGATCTCCACCCTTTCCAACGTGTCCACTTCACTGTGAATATATTTTGATTTGATATTGATGCGGTGCAGGTATTTATCCATTTCCTCAGCCA
>JAYVXJ010000447.1:0-5854 GCA_043785285.1 Chitinophagaceae bacterium | reverse complement strand
ATGCCGGTAATGTGCTGGACCAGTCGTTACGGCCCGTTACATTCAAGTAAATTTTACCCTGGTAGTCAGCCTGCAGAAAGGCGTATAAACTATTCGTTCTGCGGTGCTCATCATAGGCAGAATTATTAACTGTAGAACCGTTATTATTCAGGCTGTAAATACCCGGAATAACCAGCGATTGGGTACTGGCCCCACGGGAACTACGGAATCTTTCCATAGTATTTCCACCGCCGGATAAATCAAAATGAAAGTCTTTAATGTCCTTTTTAAAATTGAGGAGGAAATCATAGTTGTTTTCCTGGTAAGTAAGGGTAGTTTCACCGTATAAACCCTGGGGATTATTTAAGCTGCTGAAAGCCTTCCTGGTGGGCCTGAAATCATTGAAATAATCCGTTCCTGCCCTACCCATGATGGTCAAATTATCCAGGATCTTATAGGACAATTTAATATTCCCGTAAAGTTGATTCTTGGTTTGGCCACTGGTATTCTCATAGGCAGTAAAGAAAGGATTGTCATGGGAATTGCCATAATCCTGTGAAAATTGCTGAATCCCCTTCAATCCCGGCTGCCAGTAATTCCGCAGGCTGTTCATATCTATACTCCTGTCAAACCATACAAATTCATACATAGGTGTTCCATTGTCATAACCCAGATTCGGGCGGCTTGTACTTTTGGAATTGGTATAAGTAGCTGCCACATCCGCTGTTAACCGGTCAGACAATTTATACCCTGATTTCAGGTTGAAGACATTCCGGGTCAGGTTATTATTGGGAACAATGCCCAATTCCTCGTTATTGGTATAGGAGAACCGGTAATTTGCCTGCTCATTGCCGCCAGTCAATGCAACCGAATTATACCGTGTATGCCCTGTTACGAAATAATCCTTCATATTATTCGGATGCGGAATAAAAGGTGTAGGGATGATATCTCCCCGGTTAGGCAGGTTAACATCAGCACCGCGGAAACCGTTCTTAGTGGGTGAATTGAACTGGGCAATCAGCCTGCCGTCCATGGCAGGGCCCCAGCTTTCATCCCAGTCTTCATTAACGCCATTTGGATAAAGGCCGTTATTACTGTTTCCGAAATTGGATCCCTGGTACAGGCCATCTGCGCCGGCACCGAATGAATTCTGGAATTTAGGCAATAACAATGGGTTTTCCCAGGTATATCCGCTGGTCAGACTCACGCCCATGCCCTTTTTGTTCAATCCGGATTTAGTGGTAATAACCAGCGCTCCGCTGGCCGCCCTGGATCCGTATAAAGCAGAAGCTGCCGCCCCTTTCAAAACGTTCACCGATTCAATATCCGCCGGATTCAATTCATCCAGAGAACTTCCGTAATCCGGGGTTGAACCACCCGGGTTGGATACCGGATCATTGGAAACCGGAACCCCATCCACTACAACCAGTGGCTGGTTCTTAAAATAGTTTAAAGAAGACTCCCCGCGAATGGTAATGCGGGCGCTGCTGCCCACATTGTTGCCGGAAATAATGTTCACCCCCGCTACCCTTCCGGATAAGGAATTGACAAAATTATTATCCCGCGCTTCATTCAGCGTGGCGCCTTTCACTTCCTGGGTAGCATATCCCAGGGAAGCTTTCTTTTGGGTGATACCCAGGGCTGTTACAACCACCTGCCCGAGCACGGCATTTTTTTCTTTCAGCCTGACCATAATGGAATTTCTCTGGCTGGCCTGTTTTACTACAAAACCTTTGTATTCACCAGGTTCATATCCCAAAAAACTGAAACTGAAATCATATTTACTGCCAACGGCCAGTTTCCGGAAAAGGAAAACACCATTGTCATCCGTTACGGAATAGGCTGTACCATTTGTAGTTGTATTCCGGGCTATCACGGTAGTTCCCTGCAAAAGTTCTCCTTTTTCAGTGAGTACAGTTCCCGTTACATCAGCCGTAACGGGTCCGGATATTCCCTGAGCAAAAGAACGCTGGCCCAGGAAGAGCAGGATAACTATCCAGCTCCAAAGTGCTGCCTTTCTTTTGACTTGCCTGATCATTTGAATCTGACTGCTAAAACGCGGAACTTCAGATCCGTAGTTTGTGACCCGCCGGAATTGGTTGAGTGGTCGTTTCATGATGAATGATTAATACTTGTTTTGGTTTGGAAGACATAGCAACCTCTTTCATGCCGCGGAAAATACCCGGCATAAATAAAGACCTGCCTCGTTTATTTTTATTCTTTAGATGGATGCAACATAAAGCCGTCTGTCGTTTGCGTAATCTGTAAGCCATTCATATTGGCAATAACTTTCAGAATAACGGATAAGGAATCGGTCTTTAATACCGATCCGGAAAAATACATATCAGCTAATTCTGTCTTTTTATATTCAATGGGAGTATGATAATGCCTGATTAATTTGTTCATGACCTCCGGCAAAGCAATATTATCAAATACCATATCCCCATGATCATCGGCTATCCCGGCGTCTGTTTTTTGCAACTGTGGTTTTTCGGTTGCAAAGGAAGATACTATCGCCAGCTCCGCCCCAGTTTGAAACCTCAACTGCTCACCCGGGGTAAGGAATATTTCTTTTCTCCAGGCTTTGAGTTTCGGCTCAACGGCATGAACCATCACTTTTCCACTGTATAGTTTCACCAGCACCCCCTGCTTATTTTCGTGTACACTGAAAGAGGTACCCAATACGGTAGTAGCTATATTTCCGGCGTAGACACTAAAGGGCCTGCTTTTATCCCTGGCTACTTCAAAGAACGCCTGCCCCTTCAGGAAAACATCCCTGGTATGTTCTGTATTATCAGCGAAATGTTTCGCATACCGGATGCTGCTGTGTGGAAGCAAAGTGACGACAGAACCATCTTCCAGCTTCATTTTTAATTTCTGATCGGTACGGTTTGCATTCAGCTGCCATTCTTTAGGGATTTGTATGACCCGTATCGTTTCCTTACCGCCAGCTGAGCGAAGTCCGGTATGAGCAATATATTTCTGTTTTGCATTTTCTGATTTGTATAACCAGATCCCTGAAAAGACCAATAAGACAGAAGCGGCAACAGCAATCAATCGCAGACCAATCCGGCCGGGAAGACGCCCTTTATTTGCAGCAGGAGAATGAAAAGTCTTTTGCCTGATCTCCTGCAACATCAATTCCTTGTAGTTATAGGGTAATTCCTCTTTACCAACCTCTTCATTCCAGCTACCGATCATATATTTCTTCCATGCTTCCGGATTGTTCCTGAAATAGCTGGTCACAAAGACGGCTTCAACAGAGCTGCAATGCCCATTCATGAATCTTTCCATCAGTTTTTCCGTAATCTGCATGTAGCGTTTCTGTAAATTGTTCCAAAACTGGATACGCATGAAGTGAGCGGGAACCCTACCCGGTAAAAAATATTTTAACGGGTAAAAAGAAGCGTAAGCAAAATCAACAAAAAGCCGGAAAGAGATCTGATCTGTCTGATGGCCTTAGTTACATGACTTTCCACCGTTTTTACAGATATGGATAATTCACTGGCAATCTCCTTATTGGAAAACCCATGTTTCGTTTTCAACAGGATCACTTTTTTTCGTACAGCTGGCAATTCTGCTACAACAACAGACAAATAATCTGCTGCCTCCATGGCATTAGCTGATGAAGGGGCTTGTTGGTTCTTTTCTTTCCCCTGTTCTTCTTTTAGCACAATATGAAGCCTGTTCCGAGTGGATTGTTTCCGGAGATGATCGATGAGTATGGTTCCTGCTATTGTAAAAATCTGCGTATCTAAAGTGAAAGATTCAGAGAGGGTATGTCTCGAACGCCACAGTTTGATAAAGGTTTGCTGGGTCAGCTCTTTTGCCGTTTCGTGAATATGTACGCGCTTTAAAAAGAAGCGAAACGTTTTTACATGAAATGCATGATATACTTTTTCAAAAGCAGCTTCAATGCCTTCCTTTATTGCAGTTATCTCGTTCATTCGAAATAAAATAATTTATGCGCACCCGTTCAACTACTTACTTCCAGCATGCAAGTTGCGTAAAGAATGCTTTACCCGTAAATTATATAAATGTTAAGCATATCAAACCGCACGTAGTCCTCCATATAGGTACAGAAAATTTAATTGCCCGGTCAATTTTTTTTTTTTGGCCGCTTTATTTATTTTCACCCATCCCTTTGATCCAATCCTTCCATTCCGTGCTGTCGGATTTTTCTTTTTCCATCAGGTCGATATCTGTATTGATCATGACCATTTCACCCGCCCCAAGCGTTACCAGCTCATTATCCGTATCTGAATGATAAGATTTACTTACATTCAGTATGCCGGTCAACAAATCCACTTCTTCACCCGGACTACCGGGAAGCGCATTGACTTTAAACTCAGCCATTGATGAATCCATAACTGTCGTCACGAAGGCCTTGGTATGGACCACAAAAGACGGGGCCTCCCGGGGATTGACGGTGAACAAGGCTTCCCCTTGCAGGAACAGATCCCTGTTCACACTGTCAAAACCGGCGGAAAGCCGGATGGCAGAAGTCGGATTCAGGAGCACCCGCGTGCCATCCGGCAGTTGCAGATCCGTTCTCTTAGAAGTGCCGTTATGATAAATTATTTCACCTCTCCCGGTTGATATGATCGGTTTGGTCCCCACTTTACATCCTATCCCTGCGTTCGCAGCAAATAAAAAAACAAGCAGCTTTAATTTTCTTCTCATTTATCCAGTTTAAGGTTAGTATCCGTATATCATTTTGAACCCGTGCCGGGCCCGGGTTTCCCATTTCTTATACCCTCCTTATTTGCGCGATAGTCACCACAAACCTATATTTTTGTAAATTAATTATATTTATAAAATTTTTGTCGATGAATCTGCACGAATACCAGGCTAAGGAATTGCTTAAAAAATATCATGTACCCGTTCAGGAAGGCATACCCGTGGATACGGCCAATGCGGCGGAGGAGGCCTATAAACAGATCAAAGTACAAACCGGCAATTCCTTTGCGGTGGTAAAAGCGCAGATCCATGCGGGTGGCCGTGGAAAGGGCAAGATCCGGGGAACTGAACAGCGCGGTGTGGCCCTGGCAAAAAACGCAGAAGATGTCCGGAATTTTGCATCCAATATGCTCGGTGGCACGCTGGTTACCATTCAAACCGGTGAAGCAGGAAAAGTAGTTCATAAAGTACTTGTAGCCGAGGATGTTTATTATCCGGGTGCGAATCCGGTGAAAGAATTTTATCTCTCTATTTTACTGGACCGCGCCAAAGGGCAGAATGTAATCATGTATAGCACCGAAGGCGGAATGGATATTGAAGAAGTTGCGCATAAAGCACCCGATAAAATATATAAGGAATGGGTATTCCCGGGAGGTCCGCTCCTGGCATTCCAGGCGCGTAAAATTGCCTTTAATCTGGGTCTTTCAGGAGAAGCCTTTAAGCATTGTGTACGGTTTGTAAGCAACCTCTATAACGCTTATGTGGGACTGGATTGCAGCCTGCTTGAAATAAATCCGCTGTTTAAAACAAGCGATGAAAAGATCATCGCCGTGGATTGCAAAATGAATCTGGATGATAATTCCCTGATGCGTCATCCTGATCTGGAAGCCATGCGCGATATCAGTGAAGAAGATCCGACAGAAGTAGAAGCTGGCAAGTATAACCTCAATTTTGTGAAGCTGGACGGGAATGTGGGTTGTATGGTAAACGGAGCCGGGCTTGCCATGGCCACTATGGATATGATCAAACTCAGTGGAGGAGAACCGGCTAATTTCCTGGATGTAGGCGGCAGCGCCAATGCACAAACCGTTGAAGCCGGCTTCCGCATCATTTTAAAAGATCCAAAAGTAAAAGCCATTCTCATTAATATTTTCGGTGGAATTGTACGCTGCGACCGTGTTGCACAGGGCGTAAT
>JAYVXJ010000446.1:0-1712 GCA_043785285.1 Chitinophagaceae bacterium | reverse complement strand
TAATCTTTTTCATCATTAATATCCATCCGAAGATAATTAATGTGACAGGAGAACTTGTCCCAATCTTCCTGCGAACCTTTTCTCCTGGAAAAATTTTTCATTCCATCTTCCAGGCGTTTTAAATATTCTCCATCCTTATATTCTGAACGGGAAATACCTATGATACTAAAATTCTCGGGCATGGCATTGTCCATGAATAAATTAAAAAGAGCAGGATTTAATTTTCGAAAGTTAAGATCACCGCTGCCTCCGAAAATGAATATGAGCATTGGCGATATTTTCTTATAATCTAGCATTGAACTATTTTACTTTTTTAATCTAAATTTTTTGTTGACACGGTCCGGGGCTTCGTTTCCCATTGTGTATGGAAAGTACCTTCTTCATCAATCCGCTGGTAAGTATGTGCACCAAAGAAATCGCGCTGAGCCTGTACCAGGTTTGTTGGTAAAAATTTTCGTCGGTAAGCATTAAAGTAATTAAGGGATGACATGAATCCAGCGACAGGATAATTATTTAATGCCGCAAGGGAGGTCAATTTTTGAATGGCTGTTTCTTTTTGCCTCAAAAGGCCGGCGATATCTTTATCCAGTAATAAATTTTTTAAGTCTGCATTTTTATAGGCTTTCTTGAAATAATCAAGGAGGCCTGACCGAATAATACAACCCCCTCTCCACACACTAACCACTTCAGGAAGCGGGATTTCCATTTTCAATTCAATTGACGCAGTCGTAAGCATGGCGAGGCCTTGGGCGTAGCTTATTATTGTCGCAAAAAAAAGCGCATCATGCAAGAGATCTTCGAAATCCTTTCTGTCAATATTTATGCGCTCAGGGTTAGCATCGTAAAGAGCGCTTGCTTCTTTTCTTTCATCGATGAGAGAAGATAAATTTCGCATCATAACTGCAGCGTCTATCGTAGGTATCGGCATCGGCAAATCGAGGCCTTCCTGTGATGTCCATTTACCTGTGCCCTTTGCACCTGCCTTATCAAGAATCATATCCACTAAATATTTACCGTCAACTTTCTCATCTTTTTCCCCAAATATGGTTGCTGTTATTTCTAACAGGAATGATTTCATTTCTCCCTTGTTCCAACTGTCGAATACTCCATGCAATTCGGTATTCGTGTAACCCATTCCGTTAGATAGCAGGTCATAACACTCACTTAACAGCTGCATTATCGCATATTCAATGCCGTTATGAACCATCTTTACATAATGTCCCGCGGCATCTTTTCCCAGATACCCGACGCAAGGCTCATTGTTAACTTTTGCTGCTACAGCCTTAAGTATAGGTGATACTTCCTGGTAAGCTTTCCTGTCCCCACCAGGCATAATACTCGGTCCTTTTCTTGCACCTTCTTCACCTCCTGAAATGCCAATACCCATAAAATGCAGCTCTTTTTCTTCGAGGAATTTTATTCTTTTAATCGTATCTATATAATGAGAATTACCACCATCAATTATGATATCGCCTTTATCCAACAAAGGCAGCAAGTCGTTTATAACGCTGTCTACCGGCGGCCCAGCTGGCACTAACATCATGATTTTTCTTGGAATTTTGAGAAGACCAATCATTTCGCCCAGGTTATTCACGCCTTTCACGATCGTGTCTTTATCTGCAGAGGCTTCAAATAATTTTGTTTTTTCGGGGTTCTTATCATATCCAATTACTGAAAACCCATGATCAGCCATATTCAGCAAAAGATTGCTG
>JAYVXJ010000445.1:0-5860 GCA_043785285.1 Chitinophagaceae bacterium | reverse complement strand
TTTTCAATTGAAAGAAAAAAAACTGGCGCGCTTTTTGTCGAACGACCGCGCAACTGCACTCCTATTTTCCTGATTATATATGAACAGCTTATTTTACTTTTAATTTGCCCGGATTGCGGTAAGTGTTCCAAAAAACGAGCAGATCCATTTCATTTTTTTGTGGCCTATACTTATAGATCAAAGCCACCCGTTTATGGATAGCGGTAAAGCGTATATGCGGATACTTTTTATTTCGGGATTTACCTATTTCCGGTTGACTGGACAGGATGCTGATCTTCTTATCTATAGATGCAACAAAGTTACTGATCTCTTTGGCTGTCCACTCTTTTTGCAGGTATTCTATATTGGCCTCGAAGCTGAGCCATGCCCTGGAAGTCCAGTTTATTTTACAAGCCATTTCTTATACCTCTTTTGGATTTCAGCATGAGGGGTCACTTCTCCTTTTTCAGATTCTGTGAGAGCCGTTTCCACATCCGTCCTTACTTCCTCAGGCAGGCTATCCCACCAGCCGTTGTCTGCATCCACTTCCAGCATCGCATGCACCATCTTGACCACTTTTGCATCCGCTGTTTCTATGTACTTTTTGACTTCCTGCCGCATGGCTTTAATGGTATCCATATTCGCAGTCATTTCTACAAATTTACTTTTTAAATTCCAAGTTTAAAAAAACCGCTTATTTCATCGGATGATGCTCCTGAAGCTCGTTTTGCAGGTCGTCCAGGTTGTCTGCCTGATATCGCTGTGTAGAGCTTACCTATTTATGCCCAGCCATGTATTGCACCTGGCGCAGATTATTTCGGGCGAGCCAGTGGGTGATCACGCTGCTGAGGATCTGTTTTGCACTCGTCACTTTACCCGATAGTTGTTTCAGTTGACGGAGCATGTATTTTATCCGGTTATTAATATTGCGTTTACCGGTTTTGTTCTTCGATAGTTCAGTAAAGACAGGGCCTTCTTTAAATTTATTTTCGGTCAGGTATTGCTGGATCACCAGCATCTGATTTGCGTTCAGGTTCAGTAACCGTTCATTGGTTCTTTTGGTTCCCTGATTTTTATCTTTCCTTCTTTTAGTTTGATATCTGATCCTTCTATCCGCATCAGCTCGCCAACGCTCAAGCCCTGGTAAACCATCAACCCGAAGATGATCTTTTTACTCCGTTCAACACTCAGCTGTATACTGTATTGTTTATAGAGTTCTTCCAGCTCTTCGAAGTTTAAAAGACCGATCGGCAGTTTCCTTACCAGGCCTTTGATAAATACACCGGCAGACGGATTATCAGTTCTCTTTTTTTCCTGATTCAAGTAGTTACAATAATGGCGGATAATACCAAGCATATTGTGAACGGTTCTTTTTGTGATTCCTTTTTCCTGGCAGTCACTCATATAGCCAAGCAGCTCATTATAAGTAAAGGATTCCGGTGTAATATTTTCGGATTGAAGCCAGCTTAAAAAACGCTTAATATAAAAACCGTACGTGGCTACCGTTTTCACGCTGTACTTTTTTTGCTCGAGGTATTCCGTAAACGTCATGAGGCTTCATTTACAAGATGAGTATATATTTGGGTGCTGTCCATATCGCCGTGTCCGGGGAACTGCTGGATCCGTTCCAGTTTCATTCCGCTGGCCAGTAGATGGGTGGCAATGCTATGGCGGAGCGTATGTGTACCAACCTTTTTTTTGATCTTTGCTTTTTTAGCCAGTAGTTTGATCCGGATGTACAGACTTTGCTTATCCATCTGCACGCCTTTATTTGCACCGATAAATAAAGCATCCGTTTTTATTTCCTGTAGGAGCTGCAACCTTGCGTAATCGATGTAAAGCCTCAGTTCTTCGAAGTTCTTTTGTGCTATCGGAACCAGTCGTTTTTTATAATGCTTTCCTTTTCCCACGTGCAGTATTTTTCTCCCGTCCAGTATATCTTTCAGTTCAAGGCTGGCTCCTTCGTTCAGGCACACGCTGTGCGTAATTCCACACACATTCTCCTTTGCACAAAATGCTATATCGATTTCTTATTCCGGAATAGTCATAGTTGACAGCGCCAGACAGTCCACTCTATTTACAAGAGCCCAACTTTGGGTTAATGATCACTTTCATAGCGGAAAGGATGCAAATTAAAGTATGGCTTTTATAAAACCAGGATGGCGGTAAAAAAGCCGTAATATGTGTAGATATAATGACACGGGCATCAACATTTATCTTTCGCGAAAAAGTAGAAAATCATATTGTAACTGCAGTCATGTAATAACTATCAATAAAATATGACAAAAGGCAATGGTAAGGCTAAACGAATTGGTAATATTCATTACAGGGTGTTGTGCCTGGTGATCATTGCAATGATCAGCTCCGCGTGGATACCGGTACTTGCCGGTAGGAAAGATAATGTTTCCAAACTGATGGGAAAACTGAAGTATGGAATTTTTATTCATTATGTCCCGGGTCTTACGGTATATAAAAATGGCGTTGTATGTAATAATTTAGATTCGCTTGCCAATAACTTTAATGCCCTTCAGTTTGCTGACGATATTTATGAAATGGGGGCGCAGTATATTATATTTACCGCCTGGCATTCTAAGTCAAATGTATTGTATCCGAGTAAAGCGATGGATTACTGGCGGCCGGGACATAGCGCAAAACGAGATATGATTGGCGACATGCTGCAAGCCGTTAATGCAAAGGGCATCAAAGTTTTTTTATATACGCATCCAAGGGACGGATTTGAAGACAGCGATGTTGAAAAGGAAAAAACAGGATGGGGGAAGGGAACGAATGCTGAAAGGTTTGCGGACCCTTTCTGGAATAATTTTAATTACCAGAAATGGAACGATTATATCAATGATATATATGCCGAATTGGTAGAAAAATATGGAAACCGGATTGCGGGATTATACCTTGATGAAGGTAGCGACAAAGGAGACAGTTACCGGCTCATTGATTACGCCCGCCTACGAAAAACAATAAAAAAATTTTACCCACATCTTATTCTGCTGCAAAATAATTACGGCAGAACTTATGGTCTGGACGTAGCAGTAAGGGAATACGCCCATTGGGGCGAATTTGCATCAACAGATGGCAATACATGGCCAGCTTATACAATACCTGTAACGACCCTCATTTCCGCTAACTGGTATGCAACAAGAAAGCTGGGCTTGCCGGCAGTCGATTTTTCTGTAAGGGCCCTGGCGCGGTATATTATATTGCAGGCAGGAACCAATACAGCCGGCGGCGGGGTTCAGTTGGCAGCCGGTCTCTACGCTGATGGCGGATGGGAAACCGGTGTCAGGGACACTTTATTGGGCGTGGGGAAAGTTTTTCGGCTAACGAGACCGGCTATCTTTAATACCATACCGAGCTCGATCTTTGAAACAAATTCCGGCAAAACCATCCGGGACCTGCAATGGGGAATTGCAACTTCTTCCGGCGATGAAAACTATGAATACCTGCATATCCTTAAGATACCGGAAGACAAAAACTTACGCATCTTTTTCTCAAATGGGGCAATAAAATTTAAAAATGCAATAGCACTTTTGAATGGTGAAAAGCTTTCATTAACCCAGGACGGCAAGGGAGTTACGATTTCCCTTCCAAAAAGTCTAGGAGGCGATATTGACCTTGTGATAAGAATGCAGTTGCAACATCCGCAAATCATACCGTCAAATCATTCATACATTAATGATACCGACACAGGAATTGTATATCGTCAATCCTGGGAGTATCCCCAGGTGGTGCGGAACCATGGTGATTTTGATGCTGATGTGCATATTACCGATACGGACGGCGACTATTTTACTTTTCCCTTTACAGGAAAAGGTATCGATGTGATTGCAAGCAAGGGGATTGAGCAAGGGATTTGCGAAATTTATATCGATGGAATATTTGAGCAAAAGATAGACGGCACGGGAAATAAATACGTCGCGCAGGAAATTCTGTTTAGCATACGAGGCCTGCCTTACCGACAACATATAATAAAAGTTGTGAAAGCAGGGGGCAAAACAATGTCGCTTGATGCGCTGAAAGTATACAGGTAAAATCAACGCGACGAAAAAATTTACTATTGGCCTGAAATGATCACTGGAAAGAAAATGAACCACCATCCTAATACTGCTTCATCCATAGGTAATATTATAAATTTATCCACTTGTCAATACTTGCCATCATCTCAGTCAAATCCTTTTCAGGAGACTTTTTTTCAAAAAAATGAGTAAATCTTTCTTTTGTTTGATCCTGCTCCCATTCCATTACTGTAAGACTTGTAAGAGTTGTTCTTTTTTCTTTATCTGTAAATTCGCATAAGACACACTTTGTCCCGGATTTAGGTGGTCAGTATCAGCGGAATCTCCAATCTGGAACAACCAGGAGTTTCAATCTACATCAAAGTACTTCATGGGTGAAAACCAACATCGGTACCATGTCGCTTTACCAGACGGATACTACGTCTTGGTGAAATCTGGTTTTCGTAAACCTGATGGTGGCGCTATGTGGATTCAAAATGTCAAACCGGGGGAACGGATTCTTGAACCGCCCTGGTACAAAGTATCGGAGAAGGGATTGAAAAAGCCATTTCGGGTTAGTGCAGAACGACATGCTGGCCAGGGTTTGATAACGTAGAGAATTTGGACAAACAGCCAACTATATAGCCAACGATATACATAAAAAAAGTAGTTATATTATCGTATATCAGTTTCTTATGACTGTACTTCTGTGGTCCCGACAGGACTACTAATAATTGGTTGAAACCCTTTGGCATCAATGCTTTGAGAGAATAAGTGAAGCCTGCTCACCATTTTGTTCACCTGAAAAGAAGGAGAAGAACTGGTAGTTAAAGTTAGTAAATTTAAGTAAGAAGTAATAATGACGTAACTGTTAATTTTGATCCGACATAGTGGGAAGGTTATGTGCCTATTTTTCACTTACTGGAAAGTAATATTCCTTTGCAAATATAGTTATAAATATATTTGAAAGGTCGCAGCTAAAATGCACCAAATGAGGTAAATTATCTCTCCCCTGAAGAGATTGAAAAAGAATTTTAAATCTGAGCTTTGTAAATTTCCATCATTTCCTCCAAATTCAATTCAGGCATGTTTAGGGGCTGATTTTCCCAAGAGATCATCTGTTCATTATGATTTAAATTAATCCCTTTAGCAGTTCTATACCCCATCCATCCGCGGCCAAATTCGTCAGGGGATTTAATACAAAAATCTTCGCTTAATTCTGTAAGAATAAATTTTTCATCTAATACTCCTGGCTTGAGGGCAATATTTATAGCTACTAAATCAAATGCAACACTTGGATAGAAAATACAATCCACTCCATGCTTTGGATCATTCATAATTAAATCAGCCATTAAGGTGGAAAACCCATTCTATTTGACCCCTTATCTCCACGAATGCTTAAAGCTAATTTTCAGTGGGCAAGTGGGGTTAATTCAGATGGGATTTCCAGCTACAGGTGCTTTTCTTTTTAAATAATTATCATACAGAATTTATTTGGAAAATTCTATTATTTCCCAGTCATCTCTGTTAGTTCCACTTAAAAATCTGTCAAAACGCTCCTTATGAATTGCTATACAAAGCAAGTTAGTATTTGATGTAACATTGTATTTTATAGTTCTATAAGAATTATTTATTTGGAAATGATCATATCTTTTAATGACCAGAGAATGGCAAGCACATCTTTTTTAGATTCATCATCAATTTTATGTTTATCCATCACCTTCATAATGTCATCAACAACATGCATGTATTCAGTTGGGTTTATGTTCATCCCTTTATGCGTTGTAGGCATGTCTCTGCCAGAGTAGGTTACAGGGCCACCACTTCCGGCGCTAAAAAAATCAATAGTATGTTGTTTGATCACAGCTAAT
>JAYVXJ010000444.1:0-1717 GCA_043785285.1 Chitinophagaceae bacterium | reverse complement strand
AGGGAAGAAATAATTGTTCAATCCCGGGATTGGGGTCGTAGGCAAATACCGGGTGACCTAAAGCTCTGGCTTGCTGAGCATATTTTAATTCCGGAGTTTCGTAATCGTACGACTCTGTTAGAACAAGACCCTGCCTGGGTGTTACTAATTTTTCTTCCTTCACATCCTGGCCCTGGTGATACATCTGTAACCTTCCTTTTGCCCAGCCCATCGGGGCTTCCCAGGCCATTACCTGACGGTCCGAAGTTTTAAGCAGGTCGGCAGATTTGCCAACAAAAAGGTGATACAAACCACTTCTTCCAATTTCAGCTTGTTTTAATTTACATTCCGGACAGGCTCCTAATTCATAGGTTTCATCCGAGCCGATATGAATGTATTTTGATCCGGGAGTTGCCTTTACAGCATCCTGCCACAGATCAGACAGCAGTTGATAAGTACCCTCTTTTAAGGGGCAAAATTCAAAATTTGAGGCGGGTAATTCACGAAGGTGAGTAAATTGCGGCCATTTAAGAATAAAGCTTACATGTCCTAAACCCTGTACCAATGGCACAATCTGGATATGGTACTGATGTGCATAAAGGGTAATTTTCTGCATCTCCTTCATGGTGAATGCGCCCGGTGCCCCTAACTCAGGGTGACTTGGATAAGCAAATTTGTCTTCCCATTCCCAAATGAGCATATTGATCTTGTACTTTGAAAGATCCTGTATAAAACTTGCTACAAATGCACGGGTATCCTGGTGGTGTTTAGTGTCATAATGCGCTGCCCTTATTTTTGTATCGGGCCAGTCGGATATTTCCATTCCTTTTATAAACAGCTGTGATGGCTGCTTTTGAACCAACTGCATGATTGTTTGTACTCCATAAAACAGCCCGGCTTCTCCTGCTGCTTTTATAACCAGGCTATTTTTATTTACTACCAACGAATATCCCTCATCGCCGTATTTTTTATTAGCACCTTTCCTGGTTAGCAGAATTGATTTTCCAGTTGAATGTTGACTGATGCTGCATTTCAAGCCCAGATTAGTAGTTAAATATTTATATAATTGACCTGCGGCAAATTTATCATTGGGCGATGCATTTTTATCGGGTATAATTGTGATGCTATTATCCAGCACAAAATCTGTACCCGTTAAACGAACTTCCTTTGGGCAAGGAATAATTGCAATGCCATTTTGGAATAATACCGTTTGCTGGGCTATTGTTATAATTTGTGTACCTGATAAAAATAATGCAGTTAGTAGAAAATATAAACCGGCAAAAGATCTACATGCATTATCAAGTACTTTCATAATTATTCTTTTGATTTAGATAAAATCGAAGGTAAAGTAAATATTTTTTCTTTCAAAAGATTTATTTATTAGATTATTAAATCTTTTTTTCCTTTCTTTTTATTGTATTTAGAATTTAGAATTTAAAATTGACAACTAACGGATAAAACCTAATGACACAAGTACGTCAAATAGCAGTTACCGGCAGTCAAACTCGTCCTATATTCATTAGACCTGTTGCATTGAACGAAATTCACATCTGTTAACATGTTGGTATGTTACAGAAATAATCGTTGATGAGGTGTAATATGCAATGAAAAAAACACCCCCCCCATTTATCCCATTGTCAATTTCAACGTTTGAGAGGAGTAAAACGAAGCGCTTTTGAAAAAATGTGTTTTATCATTTAAGTCGACAAAAGAGCAACGGCGTAAGTATCCCAACCGT
>JAYVXJ010000443.1:0-1725 GCA_043785285.1 Chitinophagaceae bacterium | reverse complement strand
TTACCGTAGCACCACAACATGCCGGTAAAAAAGTATTCATTGTGTTTGACGGGGCTATGACGGACGCTGAAGTAAAAATTAATGGACAAGCTGCAGAGCCTATACACCAAGGTGGTTTTTATCAGTTCAAATATGATATCACGGCATTGATCCAATTTGGAAAATCGAATTTGCTGGAAGCAACCGTAAGCAAACACTCATCCAATAATTCGATTAACCGTGCAGAACGAAAAGCGGACTTCTGGTTATTTGGTGGACTATTCCGGCCAGTATACCTCGAAATAATGCCGCAAACAGCTATAGAAAGAGTAGCCATCGATGCACAGGCAAACGGAATTTTTAACCTGCAAGTGTTTGCCCATACCTCGGCCAAACAAACTATTGAAGCGCAGGTATACCAGCTAAATGGCAAACCAGTTGACGGCCCGTTTTCTTTGACTATGGGCGACAGTGTATTGCACCATCAATTCAATCATCCCAGGTTATGGAACCCGGAAGAACCTAATCTGTATTATGTTTCTGTTTACATAAGAGAAGGCAATAAAATTATTCACACCATTAAACAACGTTTTGGTTTTAGAACAGCTGAATTGCGTAAGCAGGATGGGTTTTATGTGAATGGGAAGAAAGTAATTTTTAAAGGTGTATGCCGCCATAGTGAATGGCCTGAATCGGGGAGAACATTGAGCCGGCAGGTTCACCTGATGGATATTAAAGCAATGAAAGATATGAGTATGAACGCCGTGCGAATGAGCCATTATCCGCCGGATAAAGAATTTTTAGATCTCTGCGACAGTCTCGGTTTATTTGTGTTGGATGAACTTACGGGTTGGCAGGCAGCCTACGATACAACGGTTGGCAGGAAATTAGTGAAAGAGCTGGTGGTGCGCGATGTAAACCATCCTTCTATCGTTATCTGGGACAACGGTAACGAAGGTGGCTGGAACCGTGCCCTCGATAATGATTATGCATTGTATGATCCCCAGAAAAGATTGGTCATTCATCCCTGGGAAAGATTTAACGGTACCAATACCAAACACTATCCTGATTTTAAGTATGTACAAAATGAAGTAGCGAATCCAAAAGAAGTATTCTTTCCCACCGAATTTATGCATGGACTGTTTGACGGTGGCCATGGTGCTGCCCTGGAAGATTTCTGGAATGAAATGATGAAACATCCGTATGCCGCTGGTGGTTTCTTATGGTCATTGCATGACGAAGGTGTGAAACGCAGTGACAGACACGATAGTATTGATGTTGCCGGCAATATGGCACCGGATGGTATTGTTGGTCCTTACCGTGAAAAAGAGGGGAGCTTTTATACAATTAAAGAACTCTGGAGCCCGGTTTACATAGATAGTAAAGCACCATTTGCCAACCAGCTATCTATTGAGAACCGTTACTTATATACTAACCTTTCTACACTTAGTTTTGAATGGAGAACAGTTCATTTTCCTTCAGCAAATGAATCGGTAACCAAACCTTCCATCTTACAAAAAGGTGTATTGAAACCGCTTTCACTTGCGCCGGGTGAAAGCGGTTTTTTGTCAATGCCCATCAACAATGATCACGCCGCAGATGCTGTTTACCTGGTAGCCCTTAATGATAAAAGGGATACGGTTTGCAGCTGGAGCTGGGCTTTGAACCCGCCATCGCACTATCTACATACTATTTCAGCAGCCGGCAAAAAAACCGGACTTACTATTAAAGAGGATGCACAGGTAC
>JAYVXJ010000442.1:0-5895 GCA_043785285.1 Chitinophagaceae bacterium | reverse complement strand
TATGAACAATTTAAGGCATCGCCTTTAAGCGACCAGGATAAGCCAGGTTCGTTGTTAAATCAATACCTCAAAACCGGGTCTGTGTATAACAGTGCTGGTCGATAGAAGGGCAGACTGACGGAGGACATCGCCGCCATAATCGATGGTTGCCTGCAGGAGAATGAAGCTAAAAGACTGAATGGCCGGATGAAGCAGCGGCTCAAAAAAACAGACATCCACGAAAAGATCCTGAATGCCGGCCATACCATCAGCTATTCCATTATTTGTGAGTACATCAGAACAAAAGTTTCGCAATTCCAGGAAGCTTTTATCTGAACTAGTCAATATTTGATCTGACAATTGGGATTAATCATATTCGATAACCAATTCATTATCCACGCTCCAAACCCCCGGAGCATTCCAGGCTATTCGTGCAGCTTCATCCTTTTGATATAATGAATGTACAATACCATTCAACGTCACTTTATTACCTGAAACCTTAATCTGAATATCCTTATCATCTACAGACCAATTACGCGCAAACGCATATTCTATGTCCTTTTTTTCAATCTCGTCACGTGTTTCAGATCTAATTTTAATAAAGTTGGTTACACCTTTTACGCCCATGAGATTATTAACCGAAGTTTTAGCAGCGTCTTTTTGATAATTCCATTCTAGTTCTCCCTCCAAAGTAACCCATCCATCTTCTACTTTTACCTTAACTTTGTCATTAGGGATCTCCAAATTCCATTTCAAAGCATTTACCACTTCGTTTGCAATTTCGTTATCATCTTTTTTATCCGTGTGACCAAACTTAATTTCAATTTTTTCTACAACTGCTTTTACACCAGCTACATTTTTAGCAGCATTTTCTGCCTCTAATTTCTTGGTATAGCTGTTAACAATTCCTGTCAGCGTGATAACGCCATCTTTAGCAATAACACCAATTTCTGCTGCATTCAATAATGGCTCCCATTTAATGGCCTCCTGAACGTCTTTTTGTAAATCTTCATTTTTTTTCATGTTATTTATTTTTATTTGTTATTAATAAACACCGATAAGATGTTTTTTAGTTCAAATTTACCGAAACGTTTATCCGATGATTATGATAAGCGTCATTCTTTTAAATGAGAATCGTCATCTCTATTAATAGTTAGAATGAATAAAATCATCTAAAATGCACCTTTCATATTCGGAACGTTAACATCAAATAAAATAGAATTAATGCTCAAGGTTCAGATTATTGAAAGGATAGGCTGCCATGCCTATGGCATAACTTATGTAGTCCCGATCAGTTATGCGTATGACGGGGAGGCAATTATAATGAATACACACATCGGAAGGAAACTCAATAACTGTGGATTGGAAATCCATAGGTTTAAATACATTGACTGAAAGTCAATTGAACCTGCTTTGAACAGCATTAAAACTGTAAACTGGAAGTTCATTGAAACTATTCCAGAATGAAATTCTGATCACTATTAGGGCATTCCTTGTGATGATTCAAATATTTCTGAACCATCTCATCGGTTATATTGCCGGTACTCCAGGCCCCATAACCGATACCCCATAAATGCTGACCCCAAGAGCATCTCTTTAATTCCGGAAACTCATCCAACATCAATCGGGCACCTCTCCGCTTAAGCCGTTTCACTATTTCACTCACACCAAGTTTCGGCCGATAGCTCAAAAGCATATGAACATGATCCTTACTCACTACCCCCTTCAATATCCGGATATCCATGCTATCACAGCATTCACGGATCAAATACCGACGGCGCAACTGAACCTCTCCCTGCAAAACCGAATATCTGTACTTCGTACTCCATACAATATGAACATGCAATTGATATACGCTATGACTACCCTGCCTGGTTCCATCCTACAAATTTATTAAATTCGTAGAAGCTAAGCCTTGCATTAAAGTGCATAGCTTAAGCTAGCGTTTTGAGACCAGTTAAAAAACTGCAGAAAACATGGCAGCAGGTGGCAAATGCATGGTCAGTTGAAATGTAACCTTGGCGATAATAATACCTGATTCCCTTAACAGAATTATTCCAATTATCTTTATCAACTAAATATTTTCTTTCAATTTCGATTCCTATAGTACTCTTATTGAATAACACTTTACATTCATGTTCTACGTAATAGTAATGTCTTATTTACATCTGCACAACATTGTAAGTTCATTTCAACATTAAACAGTTTGCTGAAACGCTTTTGACCTATACTCATACCCATGCAGCCAGCGCGTAAATGTAGATAAAACAAATTTTAGAAAGAATATAAACCATTTCCCAGGCGATGCCAGTCCTGTCTTTATAACGAAAGCACTACCGCGCATAGGATTTTTCATAAACTGAAATTAAGTGTGCCTAATGCTTTCTATGGCGCTTTTCGATATTCCAGAAAATAAGGAATGTCTCCAAAGAATTGTCCAAAAAAATGGATTATCATAAGAGACAGCCTACTATTCCACCGTAAAATTCAACAGTTATATTGTCCAATGGTAAACATTAGATTACAGGCGAAGTGTACATAGATGAATTTGTTACCGGTGGCCTTGAAAAGACCATGCGTGGGAGGAGCAATGGAAGTAAAAAAAGTCTCTAAAAATGCTGCAATAGGTCCTACCCGTTACCACACTATAATAAAATTATATCATTGGTCTAAAATTAACAGCCTCCACGTTAACATGCTAAAAGGAAAGATTTAGTTTTAATATATAAGGGTCTTAATGAAATGTGAATTTTCTAGTTTTCAATTTACTAAAAAATATTTAAGCGTGCTTAGAATTAAGATATTCTTCAACTCCTTTGACAATAGCTTTCATATATTCGCTATCAGGATGTCGACAACGAAAAGGGTTGGGTTGGTCATAATACAAATCCACAATCCGACTTCCATATTCTTTTGATAATGTTGAATCATCGGGAAGGACATGATACTCGTCGTGCTCAGCTCTTTGAAACATTGAAGCCGTTGCTGTATAAAGTTTGTTTTGAAAGTGGAAATTGATCCTAAATTCATGCTTTTTAAATTGGCCATCCTGTGATTCTTCCATTCTTAAATATACCATTTCTTATTTAAACACTTCATTAATAAAAGCTATGAGAGAAACCGTCAAATTTTGTAATGTTAGCTTCATATGTAGGCGACATCAAGCTTTTACTTATTAGCACTTTTAAATTACAAATATTTGCTAAATCCTCTCATGATCATAAATATATTACAAATAGACTGCCGTCATGCTGCCGGCTTTTGCACTCCTCTTTATTACCGCTGAACTTCTCAGCGCCCGGATAATTTCATGCTTTAGGCAGCAGCTGCTAAAATCAAGGGGCTGAAAAAGCATTGGCATGGAATAAAGGATCGCAGCTATAAAATATCACTTCGTTTGTTAGGAATATACATAGACAATGATGTATTATTTTTTAAGCTAGGGCTGCATAATGCTTCTACTATTAATTATGACATTGACCGGATATGCTTTTTTGTCCGGGATAAAAAGAAAGCCAAGCGTACCGCGACTCTGGAATTAGAAATGATGCCACTCTATGAAGCAGGTAATGATTCGAAAATCCTCCGTACTGCAAAGGAAGAATGCGTCTTTGCACTATCCAAATTCACGATTCCCGAAACCAAGTACATGATTATTGAAATGGCTGAAAAGAACGGCAGCCAGCAATTATTACTTAGGGTAAAAAATAGCAAATTGATAAACGCAGGAACACTTGAATAATGCGCCATGATATTTGAGTCCACCGATATTACAGAGCTGGAGGACCAGAAGAAAGCGTTTGACCAGGCGCAAGCTTTCTATGATTCACTATATGATACCATTTAGGCCTCTACCGAATCTGAGAAGATGGAATTGGCTCAAATGGAACATTTACTGGAAAATCTTCAGGCTTTTACCACCAGAGACCAAAAGTAAGGTTACAAGCCAACCTGCAATAAAGGGGCTTTCAAAGTCACCATGATCAGTTTGTTAGCGGCAAGCGGCCTGATCGCACGAAAATACTTCAAAAGTTGAAGAGAACCGTTTAGTGGATAAAATCCTTGAAAAATCAGAAGTAGCCCCAGATCTTCAGTTTAGACCGCTTCGGAATATGGGGAGGAGGTCAAAAAATAAAAAACTCCAGGTTCTAACTGACCGGAAAATAGGTCCGCATACATCTTTAGGATTAAATTGGTTTTAACTTACCACTTAGCCAAAAAATAGGCAGCAGTAAGGTGTTTTCAAATGAGCACTATGGGAATCGAAATTGAAAGAAAATATTTAGTTGATAAAGATAAGTGGAATAATTGCGTTAAAGGAGAAAAGTATCATTATCGCCAGGGTTACGTTTCAACTGACCTACGGAAAATTATTCGGGTCAGACTTGTTGATAGCAAAGGATATCTGACGATAAAAGGACTTGCAAAGGGTTATTCAAGACTGGAGTTTGAATACCAAATCCCCGAAAATGATGCAAAAGAATTATTGGATAAGATTTGCACTTCAGAGATAAATAAAGTAAGGTACAAGGTTCCATACAAAGGTAAGGTTTGGGAAGTCGATGAATTTTTAGACTCTAATCTTGGCTTAATTGTTGCCGAAATAGAGCTCTCAAATGAATCAGAATCGTTTGACCTGCCTGATTGGATTTACAAAGAAGTTACTGGCGATGAGAAATATTACAACTCTAATTTGTCTATCAAGCCTTATATAAATTGGAAAAACGAATAAAATTATAAGTATAGGCGTTTAGTTATCTCTATTATTTGGTAGTCGCATCGGTATGCTAACTACCATTTTCTTTATCAAGCCGTCAAATATGGTGTTCAGGCTATTTCTTCTATTGTAGCTATAATGGTATTCGTCCAGATACCCTTGCAGATGTTCTTTGCTGCAATGATGATGGATGCCTCTTAACCATCCCTTCAGGTTCATAATATGAATATGCAGGTCAGGAAAATTCTTTCCCTCGTTTGAACGTATCTGCTTTAAACGCAGATAGTCCATTTTTAAAGGTGAATATGTACCGATGCCTGGTACGGAAACCAGGTGTTCATATTGCAGCTTTCAATCGTTATATACATTGCCTGGAGTAATGAGTTTGTATCTGGCTTCTGAGCTGCTTGGCGATGGTCAGTAATCGATCACGCCAGTACAAGATATCTTCGAAGTATTCTTTCTGACAAAGGGTACCAGCCGGAGTAGCTAGATCCAGGTTGTGCAGCCAGTTGAGTACCCTTTTTGAAAGGTAAGCGGATTGATTCCAGGAACCAGGCAATTCCACACCAAAATAGATCAGGAAGCTTTTGAGTTTATTGTTCGCTCTGGTAAGATCCCTGTTTTTACTGACACGCAGACGGAACAGGGCCCGGAGCTCTTGTTGTCCGCGTGGCAATACGGGGATACCCCTTCAGGTTGCTTTTTTCGAGGTGCTTGGCAAGAGAACGACTGTCGTGTAGATCAGTTTTGGTCTTTTTCTGTTTGTCAGTAGCAGGAATATCGCCTGGATGTACAATGATGTTCTTGATTCCCAGGCTGCACAACCGTTCATGGATGGTGGTACCAAAAAAACCGGCTTCATAAACTGAAAAATAGATACCTCCCGGAAATTTCTTTGTCAAATACCCCGATAAAGCATCTGGGGAAGGGGGTTGGGTAAAACGTGCCACCTGAAGCCGCAAAGAACGAATGGTGACCGTTCAGGGTTTTTTGTGAACGTCAATACCGACATAAAAATCATGGTTTGAAAAGTCGGCAAAATGCTGGAGATTTGTAGTAAGCATATTGCAGTTTTTTAACTTTCAATTTTTAAAACTTGCGAACCGTCGAGTTATCGCTTATTAAAGTTACGGCGGACCTTTGCGGATACCGCAGCATATCTGCACTATGCTTTTCTTACATAATTACTATATATA
>JAYVXJ010000441.1:0-1726 GCA_043785285.1 Chitinophagaceae bacterium | reverse complement strand
TGGTAATTTTATAGCTGAATATGTGAACGGTTTGTTTGACAGCAAACTGATAAAAAGGGGGATCTGCGGATGGATGGATTTTTTGGGAGAAGATTATCGGGCTATGCTGATGCTGGTGGAAACATCCAACACCGGAACGGCCATCCCTTTTACTGTTGCCAACATAAATCAACTGAACAACATAAATCATGGATAAATTAATGGCCCAACTGAAGCGGCAGATCATTGAAAGGCTGAACCTGAAAGATCATAAGCCGGAGGATATTGGCGATGATCAGCCTTTATTTGTTGAGGGACTTGGACTGGATTCCATTGATGCTTTGGAACTGATCGTGTTATTGCAGCAGGAGTATAATATAAAATTGTCCAAAGCAGAAGACGGTCCGAAAGTTTTTTATTCCGTCAGGACGATGGCAGCCTATATTTCCGAACATTCTCCATCGAAAACAGCTTCATGAATGCTCCTGTATTTGTTGCAGGATTGGGCGTTGTCTCCGCCATCGGTCAGGATGCAAATGCCTGTCTGCAGGCATTCCGTACGGAACAGGCAGGTATGCAGGAGATCCGGTTTCTGCGCACTTTACAGCAGGGCAAATTACCGGTTGCTGAGGTAAAGCTTACTAATCCCGCACTGGCTTCCCTTACCGGACTTTCTTCCCAAACACCGCGCACGGCCTTATTAAGTGCACTCGCTGCCCGCGAAGCCTTAAAAGATGCCGGCTTAGAAAATCTAAAGGGTATGCGTGCCGGATTTATTTCTGCTAATACGGTTGGTGGTATGGATAAAACGGAAGACTTCTTTGAATCTTATATGAAAGATCCTGCTTCAGGAAGACTCCGCGATGTGGTTCATCATGAATGCGGAGCCATCACCGAAATCGTGGCGGATCACCTGGGCATAAACCATTTCATCAGCACCATCAGTACGGCTTGTTCCTCTTCAGCAAACGCCGTATTTACCGGCGCACGCATGATCCGGCACGGACTGCTTGATCTTGCCGTGGTGGGCGGCGCTGATGCACTCACCCGGTTTACCCTGAACGGGTTCAATACCCTGATGATCCTGGATAAAGAATATTGCAAACCCTTTGACGAACACCGGCAGGGTCTAAACCTCGGTGAAGGCGCCGGATACCTGGTGCTGGTTTCTGAGAAAATAATGACACTACTTAATAAATCTCCTTATTGCACGATTGCAGGATACAGCAATGCCAACGATGCCTATCATCAAACGGCATCTTCTCCGGAAGGAACTGGATCATTTCTGGCCATGAAGAATGCGCTTGCGGCAAGTGGACTGCAACCCGGCGATATTGATTATATCAACCTGCATGGAACAGGAACAAACAACAACGATATTGCCGAGGGAACGGCCATTAAATTATTATTTGATCCGGGGTATCCAAAAATGAGCTCTACCAAATCATTTACAGGTCATACCCTGGGCGCCAGTGGTGGAATGGAAGCCGTTTTTTCAGCACTCGCAATCCATCACGGGATTATTTACCCGAATCTTCGTTTTGAAACACCCATGAAAGAACTCCCTTTTACACCGGTAACGAAATTTTTAAAGGATCAGCGGGTGCGGCATGTACTCTCAAACTCTTTTGGTTTTGGGGGCAATTGTTCCTCCCTGATTTTTTCCGCGTCTTAATCAATAGTATGAAGGTTTACATCCGTTCCGCCGGAAATATTTCCCCACAGCATTCGCTCGATCCGGGATTGT
>JAYVXJ010000440.1:0-1726 GCA_043785285.1 Chitinophagaceae bacterium | reverse complement strand
GCTGAAAGCTGGTGGTATAAATGCCTCCATAACTTTTACCTTCTTCAGCTACAATCTCTCCGAGTGTTTCAGGCGAGGAAAGCGGCGGCTTTTTTTCCAAAGAATCAAGGTAAAGAATTTTATTCCTGTTAAGTCCAAAATTGAAAGCTATGGTCCATTTGAAATTGTGTTCATCTACCAGCCTCCCATTTAATAAAAGCTCAACGCCCTTGTTCATGATGTTTCCCGCATTAATAATGCGGAATGCATATCCGGAAGGATTGGGAACACCTATTTGAAGGATCTGGTTGATCGTATTGGTATGGTAATAGGTTATTTCGACGCCAATCCTGTTCTTAAACAATCCAAGTTCTAACCCTGTTTCAAATGAACGGGTTTCTTCGGGTTTCAGAAAAGCATTATGCAGAACGCGGTCTACATTTAAAAAACCACCATTTCCACCAGGGCTTAAGGTTGGCGAAGGCCTTAGCTGATTAAAAGAAGTTCCGTTACCCACATAAGCATAAGAAGCCCTGATCTTTAGCAAGGAGATGGATTGGGGAAGGCTCAACATCTCATTTAATACAGCGCTAAATCCAACAGAAGGAAAGAAATAAGAAGCGTGCTTGACGGGCAATGTTGAGTTCCAGTCATTACGACCTGTCAGATCAAGAAATAAATAATTTTTGAATCCGAGCTCTGCAGACGCATAGACCGATTGTTTTTCAGTACGGGCAATACTATTTGTGGATAAGGTTGCAAGTCCGTTACCCAATGAAAATGAATTAGCAATGTTTAATCCCTGGTCGTTGGAATTGGTGTTTTCAAAATTGAACTGCTCTAGGCTGGCCCCAGCATTCACATTCAGGCTCAAGCCATTCGAAAAGCCTTTATTGAAGTTCAGCAGCACATCATTGTTGAATTGCTGGTTTGATTCTTTATTAAGAACATAATTGCCCCCGCCAGCAAAAGAAACCCAATAGGAGCCACTGTAATCTTTATCCTCACTCCTGTCGGTATAATAATCGAGGCTGCTTCTCGCCTGAATGCTTAATGACGAAGTGATCTGATATTTAAGGGAAATAAGACCAATAAAACGATTTCGGATCTTTTGGTACAAGTTCCTATAAACGCTCCAATAAGGATTTTCATAAGAGGGAGTTTGGGCGGCCCAATAGTTTTGTTTAAGGGAAAAATCAGAAAGACTAACGGTTTGATAATTTTTAATATCATTTAAACGTAAACTTCGTGGCATGGCATAAAGCGTAGATACGGCATGATTGGCAGCGCCGATGAATGGACGGTTTTCAATGTCTTCCACGATGTAATTAGCCTTTAGATCCAGTGAAAGATTTTTAGCCAGCTGAGCCGTTTGCCTTAAGTTCAGGTTATTTCTTTTATAGTAATTATTAGGAAGAATTCCTTTGCTTAAGGTATTGGTATATGAAAAATAAGTTTGCAAATGATCATTACCACTGGAAACTGCCACTGAATTGATCAACTCCGAGCCGGTATTAAAGAAATCTTTGACATTATCCGGCTGTGGCGTGAGAGGTTGTGTTTTACCAGTCCAATCTTCAACAGACTGACCTGTCATTTTAGGTCCCCAACTCTGGTCACTGGTCTTTGAAAAAACACCTCCCACACCTTGTCCATAAACATTTTGGAACTTCGGAAAGACCATTGGATTTTCAAAGGTCGCGGAGCTGGAAAGCCGGATGCCAATGCCCTTGCCGGATCTTCCTTT
>JAYVXJ010000439.1:0-5901 GCA_043785285.1 Chitinophagaceae bacterium | reverse complement strand
CCCAGGGAACATCCCGCTTTCTTCCGTATTCAATCTGTTTTTGTACTGATGTTTTATACGTCTGATCCAGCAACGTATTATCGTAGGTGGGCATCACGAGCAATGGCATAAGGTATTCAAACATGGAGCCGCTCCAGGACACCAGAACCGGCGATGTTCCCGGATTCGTAAGTTGTCGCCCGAGTGCAAACCAGCTATCCTGCATAAGTTTACCCTGAGCGATGCCTATAAAAATGGTAAGCCGGGATTCGGAAGCCAGCAGGTCGTAAAAGCTGTTGTCCCTTCGGTGTTCGGTAACATTATAACCGATAGACAATAATCTTTGTGATTTATCGAACAGAAAATCAAACTTCAGATCTGCAAATTCATCACAGGACCTCATGAGCGCCTGAATGGTGAGCAATCTTTCTTTTGCCCGGCGACTTGTTTCGATCACCTGCCTGCGCAGGCTTTCCAACCATTTTTTTTCTTCCTCCGGAATTTCATCTTCCGTAAAAACATGAATAACGGGTAGAACAGACAGCTCCAAAGCAGACAATTCGTTTAACGTCACTATACGGGAGACCATGTTCTCCAAAGATTGAAACTTGGCAGGGAAGCTATTCAGCACAAGCCAGGGAGCAGTTTCGTATAAATCACTCAATGCTTCCCGGATCTGCTTTAGTAGGGCATCGCCCCACCATGCTGCTTCTGGTGAAGACTCCAGGGAAGGAAGTAGAGCTTCCGCATGAATCAATAATTTCTGCAGGTGATCCTGAATGCTCAGAACAGTCTGCCATTCCCTGGAGGAAGCGGATTGCCATTCTATGTTGAACGTTTCGAATATAGCATCATCTTCCATTTTTTCCTGCAACACATCCAGGGTATCTTTTATTCCCAGAAAAATTCTGTCACTTACAACCGGACATTCACCCAGGGAAAACAAGCCTTGTTTAAGGGTGAGCAGATGGGCTGCCATATTCCCACTGTCTACTGTTGAAACATATTTTGGAGACATGGGTTCCAGCGTCATAGTATCGTACCAATTGTAAAAATGCCCTGCATATCTTTCCATACGTTGCATGGTATGGAGTGTGCTGGACGTTCTTTCCAATAAAATTTCCGTAGGTATATATCCAAAATCCAAGGCTGTTAAATTCGCCAGCAGGGAAAGCCCGATATTGGTTGGAGAAGTGCGATGGGCGATGCGGTCAACCGGGCTTTCCTGATAATTATCCGGAGGAAGCCAGTTATCTCCCGCCACCACAAAGGTTTCAAAGAAAGCCCATGTTTTTCTTGCGAGTTTGAACAGGTATTTTTTCTGCTCATCAGACAGTATAACCACTTTCCCTTTGTACGGGAGACTGACCTTCCAGGTGATGGCAGGAACCAGCAGCCAGCCAATCAGGAAAGGTAACGTCAATTCAATGCCTGATGTATTCCAGTAACTCATCCATCCAAATAGCACAATGGCCAGTACCGGAGGAAACCACATGGAAAGATAGCTATTAAAAATAGTTTCGATATCCCTGTTCAGCGGGTTATGGGAAGGATTCCACTTCAGTTGTTTACGATGACTGATCAGTACGCGCCAATTCGTTCTGAATATGGCATCAGCATTCAGCATAGCTTCATACGGAAGCGTCAGGATGGTGAGAATCTGTTGCGTAAAATGATGGGCCGTGAACCGGATACTGATGACCATGTGCGGAAGCATATGTACGTCTTCCGGCTTTTTCCAGACCTCCCAGAAAAAACTAACCATGGAAGGAAGCACCAGGATAATCAATACCGAGATGGTCCAGAACATCGGTGAACCGGAAAAGAGCCAGCCGAACAACAGCATAAATAATAAAGAAACAGGAACCAGGCTACGCCGGAGGTTGTCGAAGATTTTCCATTTGGATAAGGCGGAAATCGGGTTTTTCACAATCCGGCGGGAACCTCCGGGTACCCAGGGCCACAGCCAACTCGCAATTTGCCAGTCGCCTCTGATCCAGCGGTGCCGGCGTTTCATATCCACGTCGTATCGCGTCGGGTAGGCTTCGTACAATTGCACATCACTCAATAAGCCACAACGGGCATAACTTCCTTCCAGCAGATCATGGCTCAGAATCCGGTTCTCCGGAAATCTGCCGCGCAAAGCTCTTTCAAATGCATCCACATCGTAAATGCCCTTTCCGATAAAAGATCCTTCTCCAAAAAGATCCTGATAAACATCGGAGATGGCACGGGTATAGGGATCAATGCCAGGTTCATTCGCGTGGAGGCGTGCATAGCGGGTGGTTTTTTCTGAAGGGAGACTAACAGCAACCCGTGGTTGCAGAATGCCATATCCTTCTACTACCCTTTGCTTTTTTTCACTATAGTGCGGATGATTCATCGGGTGGGCCATGGTACCGGCAATTTTCCATCCGGCATCCCGTGGCAGCTGGGTATCGGTATCCAGCGTGATAACATATTTCACTTTTTCATACAGATCAGATTCCCCGATAATCAATGAAAATTTTTCTTTCCCTTCCCCGCGCAGTAAAGCATTCATTTCCGCCAGCTTTCCTCTCTTGCGTTCGTAGCCCATCCAGATCCGGTCTTTCGGATTATATTTTCTTGGCCGGTGAAATAAAAAGAAAATTTCGTTTTTTTCTTTCCCGTATCTTTCATTTAATGTTTTTATCCCGGTACGTGCTTCCTGAATAAGGTCTTCTTCTCCCGGCCGGGTTTCTGTTTTAGCATCTTTGAAATCCGTCAGCAGAGCGAAATGTATGTTCGGACCCCGGTTGGCGAGAAAACGCACTTCCAGGTTTTCTACCAGATCTTCCAGTTCTTTTGAATCATTAAACATAGAGGGGATCACGACCAGGGTGCGGTATTGTTCAGGAATACCTTCAGAAAAATCCATTCGCGGCAATACCATGGGGCGTACGATGACGGTACAAACCCAGTTGATCAGCGTGATCGAAAGCTGACTGCAGGCGAGTAAAGTAAAAAACGCAATTACCCCGATTATCCAGGGATTATGGAAGCCATTATTATATTCCTGATTGATCAGCGCGCCGGAAAAAAACAGGGCGGCTAAAAGACTAAGTCCGGTGTATAATAGCAAAGGCAGTTTCCGGCAAGTCCGTTCAATCCGCGCTGCATAGGAAAACGTAACGCCTGCCGCTTTTTCCAGTTTCTTTACCCCTTTACCAATCAGGTAATAGCCTACATGGCCGGCCCTTGGATAATCAGGCTGTTCAGCCTCTCCCTGCCTGGCCATTTCCACGGCCGTGCGGGCTATTTCTGATTCGGAGAGGCCACTGCTTTTGGCCAGCTTTTCAACGATGTGCCGGTATTCGTCGCGGGTGCGGAAATCCATTAACGGATATACATCATTACTTTCCGCACATAAAATATTTTCTACTTTACTGTTGTTTTCTACAAAATCCCGCCAGTTGTTGCTGCTTAAAAACCGGAGGCTGCCAATGCTGTTCGCGATGGAAACCTGATCAGCTGCCTGTTTCTGATTTTCAATATGCACCAACTCATCGCTGGTCATTCCCTGTTCGGACAATCGTTGTTCGATCCAACTTATGGGCAATGCAAACGCAGACCCCTTACCTACCAGCCTTCGGGTGAGTTCAGCTACAAAAGAACTTTCCATCGGCGGACCGTACCGGGCCATGTCTGCGATCACCAGGATTAAACTTTTAGGATCTTTCTCTGCCGTTTGCGTCATCTGATCGGCCCAGTAATCCGCCAGATTTTTGTTGATCCTGTCTTTTGCAATCAGTGCAGCAAGTCTTCGCAGGTTTTCGATCAGCGCCAGCCGGAGCATAATGGGAATGGCCCAGAGTTCTCCCAACTTCAATTCAGAAACTTCCTGGTACGAAGCTGTAAAACTGCTGAGGCTTTTCAGGTCAACCCGGCCATCGCTGTGTGCTATAAGTTCAATGGCCAGGTCATATACCCTTGGGAAACCAGCGGACGGACCTTTCAGCAATTGGGGAAGTCCTTTGCTATACCCTTTGGGTAAATGTTTTTTACCGGTATAGACCTGTTCTTCGATCAGGTAAAAATTATCGAGCAACCATTCACCTGCCGGCGTGATCCGGATATTTTCTTTCGCGGATTCTGTTAGGAGATTGTGTACTTCCAGCAGGATCTCTTCGTTTTCTGCCAGTCTTTTTAATAATTGTTCCGGGGTACGGTCTGTTGTGATCTGATGCGTTTTAGCCAGATTCTTCGCATAGGCTTCCAATTGTTCCAGACTGAAAAGTTCAGACCGGATGGGCGCCTTTTCATTGTCGTATTTATGCATGAGGTTATCTCCCAGAAAAGAGATACGCAACTGCGTTAAAAATTCTGAAATCGGGTTGATGCTTACTTTCAAAAGTGATTAGTTTTTAAGCTGGTATATAAGTCGCTAAACGTTCATTGTCATAGGATCATATAAAAAATAATAACATTGGAATCCAACATTTACCTGGGCCGGATACGGTTTCCCCGGGAAGCAGCGTAGATGCTGGTGTAGGTGGCACCAAAATATAGTATAATGGATGAATAATACACCCATAACATCAGGATAACAATGGAGGCTGTTGTACCATACGTAATCCCGATCCTGGAGTTGCCCAGATAGAATCCAATCACGAATTTACCAATTAAGAACAGAAACGCAGTTATTGTTGCACCAACGATAGCATCTTTCCACCGGATAATGGCATTTGGAAGAATTTTAAAGATCAGGGTGAACAGAAAAATAACAATGACCAGGATAAAAACAATATTCAGCATATAAAAGAGATTTACCATAGAACTGTTGAATAAATGTTTGAGACGATCACTCAACGCATCTACCACGGCATTGATAAGCAAAGAAACCATGAGCAGGAAAGCAACGCCGATCAACAAAGAGAAAGAGATCAGCTTTCTGATCACGGCCATCAGAAAGCCTTTCTTTTTCGGTGGTGGGATGATCCATAAAAAATTGATGGAACTCTGGATTTCAGAAAAAACACCCGATGCACCAATGATCAGCACGATCGTGCCGATGATGCCGCCTGCCATACCATGATTGGATTTCTGAATGTTCCCGATGATGTCCTGAACCTGCAATGCCGCATCACTACCTACTAATCCACTGATCTGATGATATACCCGGCCTTCCACCGCCTGCTTCCCAAAGAATAAACCGGCAAGAGAAATAATAACAATAAGCAAAGGGGCAATGGAAAAAACGGTGTAATAAGATAAGGCGGCACTTAGCTTTAATCCGTTGAAGTCAATAAAATGTTCAAAACTCTCTATTAGCAAACGCCAGGATCTTTTCAGAAAATTGGGGCGCATATCTTTAGTATCCATGCCTGAATAGTTGCAAATCCATGCCATTCACAGAAGAGACTTTTATAAAGAAGGAAAGACAGGTTTGTGGAATTCTTTGCTCAATTTGTAAAATGAATCCGCAATAAGAAACTTTTTTCCAACCATGGGAATTATAATGTACATCTGATATATCAACAAAGGATTGAGTGTAAGAAGGTTAAATAATGTGCCTCTCCTGCATATCCATTTATAAAAAATGGTACTTTTTTTGAACTTTCACAAAAGAATATTCACCAATAAAGAATATATGAATAGTTATTTGCCTTTATCGTTTATTGAAGAGAAAGTGCGGGATCTGGAAAATGCATTATTTTTTTCCAGCAGCGATGCTATATTGAAAATGCCTACCTGCTTAGTAAGGATCCTGCAGATAGATGAATTCGGGCAGCTCTGGTTTGTAGTACCTAAGCCAACCCAGTTCATTCATGCGTTCGAAAAAATATTCCCGGTTAAACTGGATTTTTTCAGGAAAGGGTGCGACTATTACCTGAAGATCCTGGGAAAGGCTTTTATCGTAAGTGATCCGGAGGAGATTAACGTCATTGCCGGTTTGAGTGA
>JAYVXJ010000438.1:0-1728 GCA_043785285.1 Chitinophagaceae bacterium | reverse complement strand
AAAAAAAAGCACCCATAAATTGAACGAGCATGTCAATGAATTCAACGGATATACTGGTTATTGGAGCCGGCCCCGCAGGAACAGTAGCTGCTTCTATCGTTAATAAAGCCGGCTATAAAGTCCAGATTGTGGAAAAAATGAAATTTCCCCGCTTTGTTATTGGCGAAAGCCTGCTTCCGCGCTGCATGGAAGCCCTTGAAGAAGCCGGTTTTCTGGAGGCCGTAAAAGAAAAACATTTTCAACAGAAATCAGGTGCCAAATTTGTAAAAAACGGGAAAGTCTGTGATTATGAGTTTGCGGATCAGTTTACCAAAGGATGGCAAACGGCCTTTCAGGTTCCCCGCAGCGAATTTGATAAAACCCTTGCCGATACGGTGGAAAAAATGGGTGTCCGCATTAACTATGAAACTACGGTTACCGGAATCGAATTCAATGGATCTGATTCCATTACAACGGTAGTGGATAAGGATGGAAATCCGTCCCGGATCCATGCGAAATTTATTATAGATGGCAGCGGCTATGGCCGCGTGATTCCAAGATTGTTTAAGATGGACAAACCGTCTAATCTTCCTTCGCGCAAGGCATTATTCACCCATACCGTGGATACCAGAAGAGCCATGTCTGATGAACCCAACCGGATCACCATCGTGGTGCATAAGCCCGGTGTATGGATCTGGATCATTCCCTTTGTCGGCAATATCACCTCCCTCGGATTTGTGGCTTTTCCGGAATTTTTCGAGCAATATAGCGGTACTACAGAAGATCAACTCCGTAACCTTATTGCCGATGAACCCTATCTGGCAGAACGGTTCGATAAGGTAGAATTTCTGTTTGAACCAAAAACCCTCCAATCCTGGTCAGGCACCACCGATCGCTTTTTCGGGGATGGTTTTGTACTTACAGGCAACGTAACCGAATTCCTGGATCCCGTTTTTTCTTCCGGCGTTACGCTGGCCACCGTTTCCAGTCAGATTGCCGGAAAGCTGGTGGTGGAAAAATTACAAGGGCGGACTATTGACTGGGAAAATGAATACATGAAACCCATGATGCAGGGAGTGGATACTTTCCGTTCTTATGTTATGGCCTGGTATGAAGGAACGCTGGATACTATTTTCTTTGCAGACAACCAGGATGAAGTGATCAAAAGTCAGATCTGTTCCGTACTGGCAGGATATGTGTGGGATATGGATAATCCATATGTAAAAAATCACCATACCTGTTTGCATCGCCTCGCGTCTATGATTAGTTGTCGGGACAGCCTGACGGCAAAAAAAAATTAATTCATTTATAAACGAAACCTTGCAACCGGTCCGATACATTACCTCTTCCTGCATCATTTCTGCAAATACAGTTTACAAAAACGGGAAGCCGGGATTTCAACAACCCGGACTCAACGCTGCGGGTTTTCTGGATGAACTGTATCAGCATCAGCAGCTGGCCTATCCCAAGTTCCACAAAATGGATCATTTGTCGAAGCTGGGTGTGCTCGCTACCGATATTTTACTGAAGGACAATCCGGATCAGCAAAAATATTCCGATGATGAAACGGGGATCGTATTGAGCAATACGCATGGAAGCCTGGATGTTGATTTAAAATATGAAAGAACTATGAAAGCAGGTGCCAGTCCGGCTCTTTTTGTTTACACGCTGCCCAATGTAGTGATCGGTGAAATAGCCATCCGGCATAAGTTTAAAGGAGAAAATGCATTTTTTGTATTTAAAAGCTTC
>JAYVXJ010000437.1:0-5925 GCA_043785285.1 Chitinophagaceae bacterium | reverse complement strand
AAGAGCGCGAATCCTTGTTCCTATTATTGGCCTTTGCATAGCAGCGCCCTGCATCTTTATAGCCAGCAGCACCAGCATTCTTCCGCTGACCGTTATCCTTTTTATGATCTATTCGCTTACGCGAACGTTTACGGATGTTAATATGATGCCGATACTTTGCCAGGTGGTAGATGACCGTTTTCGTGCAACGGGATATGGAATTTTAAATTTGTTTGCAACTGTTATTGGCGGAGTCGGCCTTTATATGGGAGGCGTTTTGCGTGACTCGCAGGTGAACCTCAGCCTGGTATACCGATTTGCTTCCCTGCTTTTGATCATCTGCGCTTTGCTTATCTACCGGATCCGGCTGAAAAAAGAGAGCGAATCAGATTAATAACGGGAAGCGCTCATCGTATTGCTGCTTTCCGGCATAAACAAAACGATCTATAAATTTATAATCTCAAAATCTTTTCAAATGAAAATGCGCGAAAGCCAGGTATTAAAAAAACTTAGAGCAGGAAAAACGGTCAGTTGTTTTAAAGTCAATTTCTCAGATGCGAGAGTGTCTGAACTGGCTGCGATTTCCGGATTTGATTGCGTCTGGATCGACCAGGAACATATCGGACAGGATTGGTCTGTCATAGCCGCGAATACCTGGGCTACCAAAGCGCATGATACAGACCTGATGGTGAGGGTTTCCAGAGGTAGTTACAGCGATTATATAAGACCCCTGGAACTGGATGCTTCGGGGATCATGGTGCCGCATATTATGGGTTTGGAAGATGCGAAAAAAGTTATCGAAATGACCCGGTTCCATCCCCTGGGTCGCAGGCCTATTGACGGCGGCAATACCGATGGCGCCTATACCGCACTGGATTTTAATGATTATCTGCAACAGGCAAATGAACAACGATTTGTTGTTTTTCAGATCGAAGATCCCGAACCCCTGGATGATCTGGAAGCCATTGCCGCATTGAAAGGCTACGATATGCTTTTCTTTGGACCTGGAGATTTCAGCCAGGGTATTGGCGCACCAGGCAAATGGGATCATCCCAAAATAGCAGAAACCTTTAAGCGGGTAGCAGGGGTGGCGGCTAAATTCGGCAAGTTCGCCGGTACTGTCGGAAATCCATCCAACCTGGAGGATCTAATCAAAATGGGTTATCATTTTGTCAGCGTGGGTGCGGATGTTGTAGGATTAAAAAATTATTGCCAGGGTATCGTTAGTTTATTTCACCAGCCTCCGGAGGATACCAGTAAAAATTCATACCTCGAAAAATGAGGTTTTTTTCTCCATACTAAATCAGATGCATGTCAATAAAAAATAAAGTGCTATTCATTACTGGTGCTGCAAGCGGCATCGGTTTTGAAATTGCCCGGCAGTTTGCAAAGGAAGGAGCGAAAGTGGTATTAACGGATTTAAATACCGACAAAATTGCTCAGGCTGTTTCCTCTTTGAAGAACGAACATTTAGACATTTTGGGTATTGAATGCGACGTGACCAGTGAACAGCAGATAGTGGCCGCCATGGATAAAACATTCCAGACTTATGGAAGAATTGATATTCTGGTTAATAATGCCGGTATTCAATATGTGTCACGGATCGAGGATTTTCCCGTCGATAAGTTTGAGCTTTTAATTAAGGTGATGCTTGTCGGAAGTTTTATTACGATCAAGAGGGTATTTCCAATGATGAAAAAACAGGCATTCGGCAGAATAATCAATATAGCCTCTATCAATGGCCTGATCGGCTTTGCCGGTAAATCTGCTTATAACAGTGCAAAACATGGGTTGATAGGTCTGACCAAAGTAGCCGCGCTGGAAGGCGCTGAATACAATATAACCGTTAACGCACTTTGTCCCGGTTATGTTGATACGGCTCTGTTAAAGAATCAACTCTCTGAACTGGCACAAACAAGAAATATCCCGGTCAATAGCGTATTAAAGGAGGTAATATTTCCGCTGGTTCCCCAGAAACGATTACTCAAAGCAGAAGAGATAGCCTATTACGCCCTTTTCCTGGCCAGTGAAAAAGCAGGAGGCGTTACGGGGCAGGCTGTGGTAATTGACGGAGGATATACCGTTCAGTAAGAACGTTTAATAAGTAAGTTTTACTAAAATCTACCGCAGCTTTATAAACGGTTTGTTTTATTTAATAATATCAAAACATGAATTACATTTCCATGCTGAATAAAAAATCATTATTCCTTTTGGTGCCCGGCATATTTGTATCTTTTTTACTTATGTCGCAACCGGTTTCTCCGGCAAAAGTTACTGGAGATGAAGGCGGTAATAATTTAAATATTACTCCATTTGGCATCGTGAAGAGATGGTACAAAATAACAGATCCGTTAGGGAAAACGGTAGATTACAAGGACTTTAATAAGCAGGTTTCAGCTGATTCTTCGGACATCGGAATATTCTGGTGGGATGCACGTGACATACAACGAGTTGAAGTTGTTTATGATAACCGGATTACGGATAAATCTTCCGGTTTACCCGTTTTGCAGTACTGGCATCATACCTGGCCGGAAACTCCGCCCGTTATGCCCACTATAGAAGACCAGGAAGATGATCCCTGGCAGGGTAACTGGATAACTGCGGCTACTGATGCAGAACCGAAAGGCAATCGTCTTATTTTCACATTTAAATCGTTGACCACGCAGGAAAATGATCACGCGGCATATTTGCCCGGTTCGATTACTTATAGAAGAACCCTGAAGATTCGTTTGTTGTACCCTCAAAAGCATCCGGATATCCGGGCAATTCTTGTTTTTTCAGCATCTAAGGAAAAAAACAGTTCTATCCGTATTGAACTGGGTTGTAATCAAAATAATCATGCAGACTTTGAAGGAAGCCTGGAGGTATTTAATGGCCGGTTAAAAAATATTTCATCCTGGAATTGGGATAGCAGGGATAAAAAAACAGGTATAAATTCATGGAAGTTGAATTTGAACGGGAAACCTAAAGGGACTATTGCCGACATCTATTCTGCCAAAACAACCCTGCCCGGATCCAATGACGAAACGGTAGTCACTTTGCGTTCACCTCAGGGTACATTTTCATTCTCTCTTAACGATCTTGAAAAAGGACCTGTATATATTCCGGATTTTAAAGCTTATATAACAAAATCAAACGATCCGGTTTCTTTTTTAAAAGCCAACCCGGTAAAAGGTAAAACAATACGGGAAAGAATTGATGCGCAGCCTGAGCAATCTTACGATCGTGCCAGAAAGGAAATTCCTCATTTAGATCCTGTACATGACCAGCATGGAAATAGAATTTATCTTCCCCTGGCATCTGATGCAAGCTGGCAAAAATTCGCAGTAGAATGGGGAGGTAATATTTTTATAAATAAAAAACTCACAAAAGCTCAGGGTAAAGAGCTCGCGAAGTGTAACTGGAACGGAGATGATCTCGCATGGGAAATTGGCACCGGGGCCCGACCCATTTTCAGCCGGACTGAAGAAAATGCTGAAATGTCCATCCTTAATGATTATTTGCCCATTGTTCATTCACGCTGGAGACAGGATGGTTTAAATTATAACGAAGAAGCGTTTACCACTTTGTTGCATGGCCCATTGTCCCCTTCCGATCCGGGCAGGGATGAGCAAACACCGGCTATCTTACTCATGAAGCTGACGGTATCCAACCCTTCGCTTCATACTGATACTTCGCATATTTGGTTGTCGGGGAATGAGGCGCTAAACGATTTGACCATGAATGACGGCTTTTTATTTGATCAGGTCAAGGGTAAGAAATACCTGAGGTGTTATATGTATTCTCCGGAACAAAGCGTAGATATTAAAGCATTATTACCAGATAGCAGCAAAAGAAACAGATTAGTTCATCATCAAATACCACTTGAAGCAAATTCTTCAGCAGTACTATATTTTTATTTTCCCTTTGTTGGTGACTTGACTGTGGCAGACCAGCAGGAAGTAGGCTCCCTGAACTTTGATTCAGAAAAAAATCGGGTTGAAACCTACTGGAGAAACATGGTTGCGAAACAGATTATTTATCATGTTCCGGAAAGGAAATTTAATGAAATGGAGAAAGCGGTCATTCCTCATATCCGGATGAGTGCTACCAAGGACCCTAAAAGCGGCCTTTATTTGGTTCCTGCTGCGTCTTTAGATTATGGCGTATTTGCCAATGAAGCTATTTTCCAAACCATGCTGTTGGATCGGTTAGGAGACTTTTCCACGGCCGCAGATTATTTAAATACTTTCATGGAACTTCAGGGAAGCCGCAAGCTTCCCGGCACATTTTCCGGAGATCAAAAAGACGTTTTTTATGGGGTAAGGGTAGACAGTGTGTATGATATTACATTTAACGGATACAATATGCATCATGGAACCGTGCTATGGGGTCTTGCCAGTCATTACTTGTATTCCAGTGACCGGGAATGGTTATTAAAAGCAGCACCGCACATGATCAGAGCGGCAAATTGGATTATTGAACAGAGAAATCATACCAAAGAACTGGATGAAAAGGGGAATAAGGTCAATCAATATGGTCTGTTACCAGCCGGACTCTTAGAAGATCCTGGGGATTGGAGGTTTTGGTATGCTACCAATGCATATGCCTGCCTGGGTATGGAAACAATGGTTAAAGCCTTTACAAAAGCGGGTTTGCCGCAGGCGGACTTTTTCCGTACCGAGGCAGCTTCTTATCATATGGATATAAGAAGGAGCATAGAAAAAGCCATTGAGTTAAGTCCTGTTGTACGCCTCAGGAATAATACTTATATACCCTATATTCCAACCCGCCCTTATCAACGTTTTCGATATTTTGGAACTAAAAAGTCTGCATACTACGATCGATATAATAAAGGGATTTATCCTAATCTGCGACTATCTGCAACCCGGGAAGCTTTATATGGTCCCATCGTTTTAATTAAAACAGGCCTGATCGATGCTGATGAGCCAATGGCTGACTGGGTACTGAATGACTGGGAGGATAATTTAACCCTTTCCACTTCCCTTAATTTAAATACGCATGGCTGGGTAGATGATGACTATTGGTTTAGCCGGGGAGGAATGGTATTTCAGGCTAATCTTCAAAATCCTGTAGACGCTTATTTGAAGCGGTTTGAGACCAGGGCGGCACTTCGAGATTTGTACAATAGTTTTGTGTCATGTCTGTATCCAGATGTGAATATACAAACCGAAGAATACAGGATGTGGGGTCATGGCAGCGGACCTTTCTACAAAATCTCTGATGAAGCCCGTGTGATTAATCAGGTTTGTGATCTTTTGGTCATGGAAAAAAAAGATGAACTCTGGCTTGCGGGAGGTGTGCCACAAAGATGGCTGGAACCAGGTCAAAAGATAGAATTGAAACATGCGCATACAGAATACGGAGAGCTAAGTTATTCTTTGGGCGCCGGAAAATTACCTGAAACGGTGGAAGCTGATATTGAATTGCCCGCATCTGCCTGTTCCAGAATCCTGCTTTTTGTTCATGCGCCCTTTCAGAAACCTATCCGGTCTGTGACCATGAATGGCAATGAGTGGAAAGAATGGGACGCCGGTAAAGAATCTGTTACTATTCCGCAATCAGCTAAACATGTTCATATAACAGTATCCTATTAATTTGTTATGGCTAAGGTTGGGAAACATCAACATGCAATTCCCGGTTTTTTTAATTTTATTAATACGGCAATAAATGAAAGCAATTCGAAAATTATTAATCATTATAGGAGCTGTTTCCTTATTCGGGTTTAAAAACAAACCAACTGATTATAAAAGGGATGAGCCATTTAGAGGGTTTATGATAGATGCCCCCCGGGCAATAGAAACCATGGAATATTATTTCCGGCTTATTGACTTTTGCCATGAAGAGGGATTGAATTCCATTATTTTCAGGCTAACAGATGATGAAGGATCTGCCTATTATTTCAAATCTCATCCGGAATTGAAAACATGTAAGGGAGCATTTACC
>JAYVXJ010000436.1:0-5928 GCA_043785285.1 Chitinophagaceae bacterium | reverse complement strand
CTTTTTATTACCAAAATGTTGAACTTTTATGGAACTATTAATCTTAGAACAAAAATTATTGGATGTAAAAGCATCTTACTATCGCCAACTTGCCTTGACAGGAAATCCATGGTATGATCCGATACTCACTTTTTATCTGAAAAAAGATATTGAGTTGTTAGAAAGGCAAAAGAAAGAGCTAGTAAGTCAAAGTCCCACTGTTGTTTCGTCTAGAAGTCAATGTATTAATACCAGCAGGTAATCTGGATTATTTGGGGTTTCTGAAAGATTATAAAAAAGGTGTTTTCAATATACAGGCATCTTCTGGTCAGAAAATCATCAAAAAAAATCAATGACCAGATTGGCATCATTTTTTAATCGTACCGAATAATCCGTAACCGGGATTCTTGAATCTAGAAATCAAAATAAAAGAATATGTTCACAAGAAGATCTTACTCATAGAAGACGAAAAGGACTTTTGTGATCTGCTCGTGCCGGACCTCCGGAAGCAGGAATATATCGTGGCCTGCGCTTTCAATTTGAGGCAAGCCGCCGCACAACTGAATAAGGCTTCTTCTGCTCATATCCAACAAAACGCCTTTGAAGCAGGGGTGAATCAGTTCATGGAAAAACCTTTTTCATTGGCATCGATTCAGGAAATTATTAAAGAACCTGCAAGCGAAGTCCGGTATAGCCACCTTTCCATTAAAGTATAACGGGAACTGCTCTATACAACAGAAGTTAAAGGCCTTCCACCGGCCAATAGCTTCCAGAGGTTTAAATACTATTGCCCTTTATCCACCACATTGTGGAAGGGATCTGCAGATATCGCCGGAGCGGAAAATGGAGAATAGAAAATCGTAAAAATCGAAAGTGCAGATCCCTCGCATGAAAGCTTTATTGTTCTTGAAATTCTTATTGAAATCAATAGCATTCATTCCCTGAAACAAAACCAATATATCTAGTTGTAAATTACTAAATATATTAGTCATCACAAAACCCTATATTTGATTTGAGAACATTATGCCTAGTCCTATACTTTTATAAAGAAAATATCATTATGAATTTATCCCATCAATTCAGGTTTGTTTGTTATTCCTGCTTTTTAATTATCGTCATCTCCTCCTCAAACGCACTGGCTAATGGTCCGGCAAGGAATTACTACCAGCTTAAAATATATCATTATAAAAACCAGGTCCAGGAAAATAAGATCGAACAATATTTACAACTAGCCTATGTGCCGGCATTACACCGGGCAGGGATTAAAAATGTAGGCGTATTTAAACCGGTTGATCAGCAGGATACCGACAGACAAATCTATGTTTTCACCCCTTTTCTCTCACTGGACAAACTGGTTGGAATAGACCAGCAATTACAAGCAGATGGTAAATATGTTGCCGACAGCAAAGATTACGCTGATGCCAGTTTCGACGATGCTCCTTATAACCGCATCGAGATCATCATACTGCAAGCCTTCCCGGGTATGCCTTCCCCTGGAGTCCCGCATCATACTGCCGCTAAGGCCGACCGGGTTTATGAACTGCGCAGTTATGAGAGTGCTACGGAAAAATATAATGTAAGCAAAGTTCATATGTTTAATACCGGCGATGAAATAGGGCTTTTCAAGCGGCTTGGGTTTAATGCTGTTTTTTATTCGGAAGTGATCTCCGGCAGCCACATGCCCAATCTGATGTATATGACAACCTTTAACAGCAAAGCAGACAGGGATAAACATTGGGAAGCATTTTTCAGTGACCCTCAATGGAAAACCCTTACGGAGAAGACCGAATACAAAAATAATGTTTCACACGCGGATATCGTCTTTCTTCATCCGGCTGCATATTCAGATTTTTAATATTCCTGCATTCTAATCGTTTTGTTGGATGTTCCTTGAGGTTTAAATATATTGAGAAGCACAAGCATTGCAATACAATATTTTCCCGTCAGTCCCTATATTTGTAATTTAAATAAATGCATAAGTTCTGGGAATTTAATTTTGTAATTGACAAAAAACAATATTAAAATCACAACTTATGCATTCACAAAGAAACAAATTAGATTTCACTAACCAAAATATGTACGTTGGATTTGATATACATAAAAAGAGCTGGAGAGTATCGATTTTATTGGACAATCTTTTCCCTAAAACATTCGGTCAGGATCCTAAGCCGAAATTGCTGCATCAGCATCTGCAAAATAATTTTCCCGGTTCAAATTATCATACCGCTTATAAAGCGGGGGTTTGTGGTTTTTGGATACCCTATGCTTTAACTTCCTATGGAGTAAACTCGATGGTAGTAAATGCAGCGGATATTCCAACAACTTTCAAAGAAATAATCAAAAAGAAGATTCCAGAAATCCCAAAGGAACACAAATATCGGGCTCAAATCGGATCAAAGGATTTTGTGAAATGGCTTGAGTCTGTTCAACTTGGTTCAAAGAGTAGAAATGAAGCGCTTTCTGTAATACCTAATTTACGGGTCTACAAAATTAATTAAATAAAAAAATGGAACAAAAAGAAAAAGGTTTACGGTTTAATCTATTGATAGCCGCAGCATGCGTTCTTACGGGCTTACTAGCGGGAGGTAGCGTAGACCGATACCTTGTACAGGTTCCCGCATGGAGACATTTAAGTAAATTAAGCTGGGCAGCATATACCCAGTATGCGGAATTCGGTAATGGTCTTTATCTGTATCCGTTTGAAATCCTTGGCAGCTTCATATTATCGTTTACAATTACGGCCATAGTATTAATGCATAGACACAGCTTCAAATATATTGCATTGCCCGTACACCTTGCAACAATCTTCGCCACTATCACGCTTATATTCACCTTTTTTAGTTTCCCTGTTATGTTAAGTATTCAAACGATGGGAAATGATGAAATACTTGTGCAACATGCTTTTAACAAATTTCATTTCTGGGGATTGCTCCGGAGCATTTCACAATTACTATCCTTCTTCGCTTGTGTTTGGGTATTTACAAAAAAGTGCAATAACATCAGTCTGTCATAAAAATCATCTTAAAAAAATAAAATTGTGCAAACATAAATTAAACGATAAAGTTTCTTATGGCAAGGATGCAATAGGGCAACCTAAAAATAGGATAAGCTACCCGCTGGATTGGCGGGCAATTTTCTTTCAAAATAGGATAGAAGATGTGCTTCGAGCGGGCAGGACTCAGCGGTTTATGGGCGAATTTGCAACTTACTTTCGCAAATTCCCGACTAGAGAATGAATCTATCAGACGATAAAAATGATTGGCGTCTTCAAAATCAGGAGAAATATTTATTCTCCGTTACACTTTATTTCAAGAAGTACGCCGAGAAAAAGACTGAAACCGACCACGACCATTGTGAATTTTGCTGGCAAAAGTTTTCCAATTCTATCCTAGGCTCTCTAGTCCAGGGGTATACCACCGCAGATGACTATCATTGGATTTGCGAAAAGTGTTATGAAGACTTCAAAGGGATCGCAGCGGATATCCTTTCTGAAAGAAAGATATGAGCGGAGAGCCCGGCCCGGAGGTGATGGCATGATACCAGTCTACCCAAAACTTTTTTCCGGTTACCGTCCAAACGGGTGACCATCTATTGGAATGCTTATCACAGACATTCGTAGTCTCCGGAATATAAGATTCAAAATATGCATCGCGGAAAGAATATATGGTTAAAATGATTGTGGATGAGTTGGAGAGGGCGGTGAGATTACAAAAATGAATTTAATACCGCATATGAAAACTAAAATTATAGACTAAATTCGGCCATGGGTGCATCAGTTGTTATAAAAAAAGAATCCATTGATTTTTTGAAAACACTTTCAAAAAACAATAACCGTGACTGGTTCAATAAACACAAAGACAATTATATTGAAGCGCACACCAATATCATAGCCTTTGCCGGTGCCTTACTGGTTGAAATGAATAAACATGATAAAATGGAGGCGTCCTCCGGCAAAGAAGCCTTATTCAGGATTTATAAAGACGTGCGCTTTTCTAAAGATAAAACGCCTTACAACACCCATTGGAGCGGAGCTTTCAAAAGAGCCACAAAAAAATTACGTGGGGGTTACTATTTTAATATTAAGCCCGGATCTTCATTTTTGGCCGGTGGCTTTTGGGGCCCGGAACCGCAGGATATGAAAAGAATCAGACAGGATATTGAGCTAAATTATAAAAACTGGAAAAAGTTACTTGCCGGCAAACCACTTTTAAATACGTTTGGAAAAATGACCGGAGAACAGGTAAGCTCAGCCCCGCGAGGCTATGCTAAAGATCATCCGGCTATTGATTTGCTCCGGTATAAACAATTTCTCCTTAAGGTTGAATTTTCGGATAAAGAGGTCTGCAGTCCCGGTTTTTTATATATAGTAAATGATGTATTTAAAAAAATGCGTCCCTTCCTTAATTACATCAGTGAAGTGCTTACCACTGACGCGAATGGTGTGTCTGTTTTTGATTGAAATAATCAGCACCGCAATTATCGATTAGCTAATTTATTCCTTCACCCCCGCCAGATAATAGCGGCAAAGCCTGCAGGGGACGACATAAAAATTCAAATAGCTCAGGCCCGGATGATCGCGGAATAAATCATCCTTTCATATACCGCATCGGTATCAAATTCAACCTCGTTTGTTTCTGCATAATCCTTGATCGCGTGACGTATTCTTATACAAAAAATATATCTCTGCCGGGCTTGACCATTCATTTTTTGCGGGGACATGAACCCATCGAAGCGGATAATTCTTTTTTCAGTGAATTATATTTATCACAGCAGGGAAGGGCGTTTTTGGAAAATTTTCAGTCATCCCGAAATCAGGATCAGGAATCGAAAACCCTTCCAAAAGAACAATTGGAAGAAAAACTCGAAACCGTTATCCGCCTAAAAGGTGAAGATGGTCTGAATGCTTTGCGTGACAGAGCAAGGAAAATAGCTCCTTTACTAAAGATGGAAAGCGAATTAGAGCGGCTAAATAAAATTATCAGCGCTTTATTGAGTACCCAGCCTTCGAAATATTTATCATCATCCATTGCTAAAGCCAGAGCGCTGGGGGAACCCTTCGATTCCGGGCGGATTTCTCTTTTTGAAATGCTCTATGAAGGTTTGGCAGGTAACAGTTATCCCGAATACCCTGAAAAAAATACCACCCTGAAGGCTTATCCGAATTTCGGTTTTCTTGAAAGTTATTTCTCCAATTATATTGAAGGAACTGTTTTCGAAGTCGAAGAAGCAAAACAAATCGTCCTGACGGAAACGCCGCTCCCCGCTCGGAACGAAGATTCCCATGACGTGCTGGGTACCTATAAGATGGTATCTAACAAAGCAGAAATGTCAACCTGCCCCAAGACTGCGGAAGCACTGATTGAAATACTCTTATACCTCCATAGCATCATATTATCATCCAGAGAAGATAAAAATCCCGGACAGTTTAAAGACAGAAATAACCGGACGGGAAATACAGAGTTTGTAGACTGGCAGTTGGTCGTAGGTACCCTGAAAAAAGGGTATGAATGGTATTCCCTGTTAAGTCATCCCTTTGCAAAATCAGCCTATATCATGTTTCTGATCTCTGAAGTGCATCCCTTTATTGATGGAAACGGAAGAATAACCCGGCTCATGATGAACGCAGAATTGTCAAGCCAAAATTTTTCCAAAATTATCGTTCCAACCGTTTACACGGAAGATTATATGGGCGCCTTAAGAAAGCTGACAAGACAAAAAGACGTAAAAACGTATATCCGTATGTTGCTAAGAATTTATGAATTCAGTGCAACCCTTTTTGGTGAGGATATTGACCAGATGGAAAACTACCTCAAATCCTGCAATGCGTTTATGGAACCGAAACGAGGAAAATTGCATTTTTAATTTATTATGAAACATATTACTTCGACAAATTAACATGGTATACCTAATTTAAACTAAGAACTTTTAAATGACTTATAATTTATTTGC
>JAYVXJ010000435.1:0-5938 GCA_043785285.1 Chitinophagaceae bacterium | reverse complement strand
ATTTCGGATTTGAAGCCTCTTAGCTCTGAAGAGGGTTTTATGCCTTCTAAATTCAGGGAATTTATTGATGCCAGCGGTGAGAGAATTGGAGGCGAGGATCGGCTCAAATTAATCAATGGGATGAATATTTATGATATTGATGCTGATAAAATAAAAAAGATTGAGGCTTGATGATTAAGAATTTTATTCCCCTACTCTTAAAATCATTTTATCACCGGACCAATTGGTTCCTTCGAAATTATAGCAAGCTGGGTAAGTTTACCCAATTGAGGGCAACGCATTATCATGGCCCTATCACTTACGATACGGATGGACTAACTACAAGCAATAATTGTGATTTTATAAAGGAACCAAAATTTGCCAAAGCTTATGCCGCGGCGGCAGCTACCAATCCCTGGCCCGATTTTACCCTGCAATGGCGGGTTTATATTATTTGCTGGTTTGCCAATCACATTAAAAATCTGGAAGGTGATTTTGTAGAATGTGGAGTAAACACTGGTGCCTACGCATGCGCTGTGATTGATTATATTGAATTTGATAAACTGAATAAGAAATTTTACCTGCTGGATACTTATGAAGGGCTGGTAGCTTCTCAAATCACCGAAGAAGAAAGAAATTCGGGGATAAGTCATTACCTCGGAAGTTACCGGAATGTTTATGATCGGGTAAAGGAAACGTTTGCTCCTTTTAAAAATGTTGAACTGATTAAAGGTATGGTGCCAGACACGCTTTCCCAATGCAAGGCCGAAAAGCTCGCTTATCTCTCTATTGATATGAATGTGGCGGAACCAGAAATTGCTGCGGCTAATTATTTCTGGGATAAACTAGTCCCTGGTGCTGTAGTGATTCTTGATGATTATGGTTTTCCGCAGCATATCAATCAGAAAAAAGCATTTGATGAATTTGCAAAACAAAAAAACCAAACTATTCTTGCTTTGCCTACAGCGCAGGGGATAATAATCAAGTCTTGAAACTGCTTATATTAGGATCAGAAGGATTTATCGGAAGTCACCTGGTAACCTATTTCGACAGTACCGGTCATGATGTTTATGGATGTGATTTATTTGACCAACCCACACAATCATACAAATATTTAAGGGTAAGCAAACAGGATCCCGGACTGGACAGACTGTTTAAAGAGAAGGCCTTTGAAGTATGTATCAATGCAGGAGGAAGCGGAAATGTGTCTTCCTCTATTACTGACCCATTCAGTGATTTCGGGTCAAATAGTCTGGATACCATCCGGGTCTTGGAAACTATCCGTCTCCATGCTCCCGGTTGCAGGTATCTCCACATTTCCAGTGCAGCCGTTTATGGGAATCCTGCCACGCTTCCCGTGAAGGAATCTGATCCTTTACATCCATTATCTCCGTATGGATGGCATAAATTAATAGCTGAGAAATTGTGCGTGGAATACAGTTCTGTCTTTAACTTAAGAACGGCGGCTGTACGACCATTTTCAGTATATGGCCCGGGTTTACGCAAACAACTTTTCTGGGATCTTTATCAAAAATCCTTAGTGCATTCAGGTACAGTGGAGTTATGGGGTACAGGCAATGAAAGTCGTGATTTTATATTTATTGAAGATCTTGTAAAAATATTTGATTTAATAATTGAAAAGGGAAATATGAAGGGTGAAGTGTATAATGCTGGTACCGGTACTGAGACTTCAATAGAAACAATCGCAAATCTTTTTTATCAAAGCTTGGGCGTTTCCTTAGTGCCAGGTTTTAATGGTAAACTAAGACAAGGTGATCCATTGAACTGGAGAGCAGATATAAACCGTATTCAGGAGCTGGGATTTATTCCGGCTATCAGCACGACAGAGGGAATGAAAAAGCTTACTTCATGGATGAAAGGCCTGAACTGATCGCTTTTAGTCAGTATAAACTGGGTGGCATACAAAGTTATTTTTATAACCTCTTGGCAAATGATCCCTACCAGGCTTTCGAAAAAAAATGGATTTTTCACGATGACGCTTTAGATGATGCAGCCAGACTTCCTGGATTGTATGGTTGTTGCAATGAAATGATTTTTCCAATAAATAAAACCCCGGGTGAAACCATGTACCAGATGGCTGATCGGCTTAAGGATCAGATTTCAAACAGGGAAGGCATTATTTTATCCAGTTTCCATTATGAATTAATAACCCTTCATCTCCATAGGAGAAAAAATAAAATCATTTTTTTTGTTTGTCACGATAAGGGCTATTTAAGCAATGCCCGCCGGTACGAATTTATCATAGACGTTTTTATTGCGCATAACATTCAGTTCTACGACGAAATGAGAACACTTTTCCCTGACCGGGTTGAGGATATATATTATTTGCCTTATGGAGTTTCTATTCGACATAAGTATCGTTTTCCAAACCCGGATGGTGATTTAAAATTGGTGGTTTTAAGTCGTATGGATAAGGAAAAAGGAGTATGGGATATCCCTGTTATTGAAACTAATCTCCGCAGGAATGGCGTATCTGTACAATGGACAATCATAGGTGACGGGCCTGAAAAAAAAGCGCTGCAGGAGAAACTGGAGCCGAATGGGAATTTTAGATTTTTTTCACCCCCGGATAATCAGGCGGTCATGGATCTGGTTGTGCAAAACGATGTTTTTGTATTGCCTTCCCGCCTGGATGGTCTGCCAGTGGCATTGCTTGAAACAATGAGCGCGGGGTGCATACCGGTGATTTCCGAATTTAATCATGGAATTAAGCAGGTGGTAACAACGAAAGAAGGATTTGTATTACCCGTTGGTGATACCCACCGGTTTGCAGAAACGATTACAAAGCTGAATGCTGACCGTATTTTGCTGGAACAAATGAGTCAGTCAGCCCGGTTAAAAATTGAAAATGAATATGATATTCGTGAACGGGTAAAGGACTATTACGATCTTTTTAATAAGTATAAAGAATTCAAACATCCACCACGCTTTCACTTTCATAGATATGCGGGTTGGCTGGATTATCCATTCGTTCCCGTTGCTATTAAGAAAGGGGTGAGGAAGATAAGACAAATGATAGCTAAACAATAGTAAAGAAATGCAGTCTGGTTTATCTATAATCGTTTGCAGTTATAATCCGCAAAAGGAAATATTTGAACGTGTATTAAATGCAATAAAAGAAGCTGGTCTGTCTGCGAAGGAAGGTATTGAATATTTAATCGTAGATAATAATAGCCTCCGCCCACTGGAGAATGAAGAGTATGTGCAGCAGTTCCTGGCACAGACTAAGAATAGCAAAGTTATAGTAGAACTAAAGCAGGGATTAACATCAGCCAGGATAAGGGGAATCGAGGAAGCAACTCGCAATTGGCTCCTTTTCATTGACGATGATAATGAAATTGACAGAGACTTCTTTGTTCAGACACAACTCCTGATTAAGAAGTTACCATTTGTTGCTGCCTTCAATGCAGGTGTTATCCGGGTAGAATATATAGGAGAGGTAGATGAATGGTTTATGAAAAAAGGGAAATCGCATTTCCAGGAATCCAATATTTCCAGCACTGTTTGGGGAAATGATAGTAAATCATTTCATCATTGGCCATTTGGAACAGGAATGCTGATCAGGAAAGACGTTTGTGATTGCTATTTGGACAAAGTGAAAAGATCAATTTTTACACTGACTGATAGGAATGGCACTGTATTAACCAGCGGGGGAGATGGACAACTGATATCCTGCGCATTGGAGTTGGGTTTCGGCGTCGGTAGGTCGAAAGAACTGAGATTGAATCATCTTATTTCTTCTAATAAAGCCACTGTTTCTTATCTGAAAAGGATGGATTATGGAATTTATTATTCCAATGAATGGTTTCTGAAGGAATGTTTTCCTGAACACTTGGTTTTAATATCCCGAATAAAGGAAATAAAGCTAATTTCCAGGACCATTTTTTTGCAAGGCATTAAAACAATTCTTAAAGGGGATTACAAAATTTTTTCCATTCAAATGGCTTCCATTGCTGGAAGATTAGATGGTAACCGGGCTGCGTTTGGCAAAAAACGACCAGCCTGGTTAAGGATTTTGAGTAAAAATTATGTGTAATAGAGAATGGACTATCCAGGAGAAAAATATATACTGTTGGAGTTTAAAGAATTTAGTTTCTAATTTATAACAGGTTTTATGAGCAATTTTGAGCAGGAGTATTATGAATCGGACAGATTCTGGGAAGGGGAAGCTATCCAGGATGAAAATAATCTTACGCGAATCAGAGAAACTGCATCAATGATTCCTGCCGATACTTTGACATTGACAGATATTGGCTGTGGAAACGGTGTATTCGCCAATTACCTGCAAAAAGAAATTCCGAAACTCAATGTGCTGGCCATAGACCGGAGTAAAGCTGCACTAAAATTTGTCAAAACCGAAAAGAAGGAAGGAGATATTGCTGATATTCCTTTACCAGATGAGTCCTTTGATTGTGTTACCTGCCTGGAAGTTATAGAGCATCTGCCGGTGGAAGTCTACCTAAAGGCTTTATCAGAACTCACCAGAGTTTCAAAGAAATATGTCATCATAAGTGTACCCTACGCTGAAAATCTGGAAAAAAATCATACTCAGTGTCCACAATGCAAAAGCGTTTTTAATGCTGATCTTCATTTACGTAATTTTTCTGATGAAACAATTCAACATTTACTGGAAGAAAGCAATTTTGAATGTATATTAATTAAAAAAGCAGGCGAGCAAGTTTTTTTTAAGGGTCATTACCAGTTTGCAAAACTGTTTTATCCTGAGCACTTCCGGCATTGGCGTTCACCCATTTGTCCTATTTGCGGATATAAAGCGGAAGAAAAATCCATTTCTGAGAAGGTAATGAAGCAGACAGAAAATGTAGCTTCAACACCGCGCCGCAGCCTGATTTCTTATTTCACGGTTATTCCCAAACTATTCTGGCCAAAGGAAAAAAAATATTATTGGATCATGGGCCTATATAAAAGAAAATAATTCGTATAAAAAATGAATACAGAAAGGTTTAAAGATAAAATATTGCTTATAACCGGTGGAACCGGCTCTTTTGGCAACGCTGTGCTTAAAAAATTCCTGAAGCTTGGGTTAAAGGAAATCAGAATATTCAGTCGCGATGAAAAGAAACAGGATGACATGCGTCTGGAATACAAAAATGATAGCATTAAATATTATATCGGAGATGTGCGTGATTTCAACAGCATTAACAATGCGATGTTTGGCGTTGATTATGTGTTTCAGGCTGCAGCGCTCAAGCAGGTCCCATCCTGTGAATTTTATCCTATGGAAGCGGTCCGAACCAATGTGCTCGGCGCAGAGAATGTATTACAGGCTTCCTGGCAGAATAAGGTAAGCAGGGTAGTTGTGCTGAGTACGGATAAAGCTGTTTATCCGATCAATGCCATGGGACTTACAAAAGCATTGATGGAAAAACTCATGGTGGCTAAATCCCGTTTACTGAATGGGACAGATAGGGTTTTTTGCGCTACGCGATATGGAAATGTAATGGCATCAAGGGGTTCCGTGATCCCTTTATTCATCAAACAGATCAAAGAAAATAAACCCATTACCATTACGGAGCCAACAATGACCAGGTTCATGATGTCCCTGAATCAATCGGTGGAACTGGTGGAATTTGCTTTCAATCATGCTAAACCAGGCGATATTTTTGTTCAGAAGTCTCCCGCCAGCACAGTAATGGATATCGCCCTTGCGCTGAAATCCATCTTTGATGCTTCCAATGAAATAAAAATAATTGGGATCCGTCACGGGGAGAAGTTGTATGAAACGCTTTGCACACGCGAGGAAATGTCGAAAGCAGAAGACCTTGGAAATTTTTACCGCATTCCGACTGATGGCAGGGATTTAAATTACTCCAGGTATTTTTCTGAAGGCGAGCAGAAACTGGCTCAGATTGACGATTATAATTCCAATAATACCCAGCGGTTAAACCTGGAAGAAACAAAACAGCTTTTGCTTTCC
>JAYVXJ010000434.1:0-5939 GCA_043785285.1 Chitinophagaceae bacterium | reverse complement strand
CGAGCCGCAGCCCCATAAATCCGCGTTGCTGTGTTCCATAGCTGGCATTATTTTCATACTGCACATTCACGGGCACGCCGGAATTGATGATCGCCTGGTTGATCACTTTCACCGTACCATTATTGTAATCCACCACGTAGTCAATATTCTCTCTGAGTGATTGTCCCCCGGCAGTCACCACCACCGATCCCGGTGGCACGTTGAATGCACCCAGCGAAATATCAGAGCTCGCCTGTCCTTTGGCCACACCGCTTAAATAATACCTGTCCACATTGGCAAATGTTTTCGCTACTTCTTTAATGGTATCATAGAGCTGATAAAAAACATAATTGTTTTTGAGGGCCGGAGAATTACGGAAGGCAAGGGAATCCAGGTCGCGGCCGAAAGGCTCCAGCACCGGAAAGATGATCCTGGCCTGTGACGATATAATGGTAAATCCTTCCAGGTAGTCGAACACACCATCGGGTTGCGGATCATTATGGGCATTCAACCGGTCCAGGTTGAGTACCTTTAATAAAGGAACACCCGTTTTATCTCCTTCCGGCAAATATCTTTTTGTGCCTTTGCTGGGTTCTTCATATAACACATTCAATTGAAAACCGGCCTGCTGAATATTGGAAAGATAGGTTCCTGTTCCGGTCTTCAGCGTATACACATTCTTCATCATCAGATTCCAGATGGGCAGGGTGGTTCGCTGGGAAGTAGCTTTCAATAATTTCAGATAAATTACTTTCTGTGCGCCAGGGTTAAATCCCTGTGTGGTATCAGGTGGAACATCCTGGGAAAATTCCCCCACCTGATAGATCTTGCCATTGTAACTATATTGATAAGCTACCGCCAGCACATCGTTGGGCTGCAGAACCTGATTCAGGGAAATGAATCCGACCTGCGGGTTAAAAATATAGTCGGTGGCATTGAGTTTCCGGGCATAGACCTGTTCATAATCCTGTACCTGGGTCAGCCCGATGGAATTCAGTTTCCCGATCACCCGGGTGGAATTTCTGCTGGCAGGGTCGTTGATAATGCGGCGATAAACGTCGTTGGCATCGTTAGACGGATAAGGCAGTCCGGTTTGAGGATGTACATTTGGATTATACGGATTTGTTTCTCCCAGGTCCATTAAACCAACTACCTGCCGGGCCTGTGTGGTGGCGCCATTGCGGTTAGTAACCCAAACTTCCAGTCGCAGGATCTGAACCTGTGAAGTAACGATAGGGAGGTTGGACATGGCCTTATTGTAATTCGCACGGAAATACTGAGCGAGCAGGAAATGCCGGTTTTCATCATAGTCATCCGCTTTGAACTGGTAGTTGGTGGTTGCGGATCCACCTTGCAGGGAAGTGGACTGGCTTTGGGAACGCTGGCTGGCTATTACGCCTGTAACAAATAATTTCCCGAACTGCAGTTGGGTTTTAAGACCAAACAGCGATTGCTCACTGGCCATCAGCGTGCTTTTGGTAGTGAATGAGGTATTCCCGGCTTCAATTTTTTTAATGATATCGTCCGGACCACCGGTATATTCCAGCTTGAGCTGGTTCATCCAGTCGAAGGAAGCCTGCGTATTATAAGAAATAGGCAGCTTCAGCTTGCTGCCGATATTACCCAGCACATTCACATTGGCATCCATGTTAAAATCCAGGCCACCGGTTTTCCTCGCCCGCTCCGGCAGCGTAGGGTTCTGTACATTCTGTCCCTGATAGCCCGCCAGAATATCCACGTTTCCCTGAGGGCGGATATCTATTTTGCCATTCCCGAAAAGTCGGTTGAACAGATTATCGTTAACACTGAGTTTCGGCTTATCCAATTTGTGATTGAGTTCACTAAGCATATCGGCCCGCTGACGGAAATACTGATCTTCCGATTGCTTTCCGGTTAGTTGCAGAAATTCGTCGTACGTCAGATAAGTGGGTTTGCGGTAGTATTTATTGCCGATTCTTTCCACCAGGTAGTACCGGTTGGTCTTCGGATCGTATTCAATGGAATCCCGGAGGTTGGGCGGATTTTTCAGATTGAAGGGGTTTCTATCCGGACTGGTTATCGGATCACCGCGGCGGTCGTGAATGGGAAAATGAAGACTGTCTGTAGGAAGCGGGTGTTGAATGGTATCCCTGGGAGTTTGTGCACGGAGGGAACCCGGCGCCAGAAAGGCAACGGATACGGCCATGATCCATACCGTAGTAGTGATAATCTGAAGCAGATACCTGGTCAAACTTTCCTCAAGAATTAGTTAGGTATAGATCCCTACGATAGGCTATAGGATTTTTAAAACTTGCTTAATGATATCTTCTGCTTTTTGCGGAACCGTGTTGTTCAAAGCCAGTTTTTTTATGGCCTGTTCCGCTACCGGCCGGGCTATGCCCAGGGACACCAGGGCATTCAACGCATCCTGCTCCAAGGTATTGTTTATCAATGGGGAAATATTTGATCCGCCTAATTTTTTGCCTACTTTATCACGCAGTTCCAGCACGATTCTTTCTGCCGATTTTTTACCTATCCCTTTGATGGTTTCCAGCTTCTTTACCTCCCCCAGTACAATGCAGTGCGCAAGTACATCGGGCTTCATGGAAGAAAGCATCATTCTTGCAGTGGAAGCCCCTACTCCGGAAACACTTAGCAATTGAATAAACAGCTCTTTCTCACCCACCTCAAAAAACCCGTATAGGATCTCATCATCTTCCCGCACCTGGTGATAAATATGAAGAAGCCCTTTATCCAGATGCTGCATCTGAGAGAACGTATGCAGGCTAATCTGCACTTCATATCCTACGCCCTGTACGTCCACATGCAGCATGGCCGGTGTTTTCAAAACAAAGTCGCCCCGGAGAAAAGTGATCATGACCGCGAAAATACGATCTTTGTTGAATGACCCAAAAGATCACTGCCGCCATCACTGCTGTAGGCGGCTATGTACCAGATGACCTGCTAACCAATGCCGACCTTGAAAAACTGGTAGATACAAACGATGAATGGATACGAACCCGCACGGGAATTTCTGAAAGAAGGATCCAAAAGGGCGAAAATCAAGCCACATCAGACCTTTGTGTTCCGGCTGTACTCGAGCTCTGCAGAAAACGGGGAATTGACCCTTCCGAAATTGATTGCATTGTGGTGGGTACTGTTACCCCGGACATGCTTTTCCCATCCACGGCCAATCTCATCTGTGAAAAAGTGGGGGCCATAAATGCCTGGGGATTCGACCTGCTGGCGGCCTGCTGCGGATTTCTGTACAGTCTCACTGCAGGTGCAACCCTCATTGAAAGCGGACGATATAAAAAAGTGGTGGTGGTAGGCGCTGATAAAATGAGCTCCATCGTGGACTATAGTGACCGAAGCACCTGCATCTTATTTGGAGACGGGGCAGGGGCCGTATTGCTGGAACCTAACTACGACGGATTCGGTGTGCTGGACAGCATTCTGAAAAGTGATGGATCCGGAAAAGCACACCTTCACATGAAAGCCGGCGGTTCTTTAAGACCATCTTCTAATGAAACCGTGGCTAAAAAAGAACATTATATCTATCAGGAAGGGCAACCTGTTTTCAAGTTTGCCGTGACGCGTATGGCGGACGTAAGCGAAGAATTGCTGAAAAGAAATAACCTTACCGGAGAAGATATCGCCTTTCTCGTACCCCATCAGGCCAATAAGCGGATCATTGATGCCACAGCAACCCGGATAGGTTTGTCGGAAGACAAAGTGATGATCAATATTCAGCGTTTTGGAAATACCACGGCTGCAACCATTCCCCTCTGCCTTTGGGAATGGGAGGATCAGTTAAAATGCGGCGACCTGCTGGTCATTGCCGCCTTTGGAGGGGGATTTACCTGGGGAGCTACGCTGGTGAAATGGGGAAAATAAATATTGACTGCTCATGAATAAACTACTGCTTTTGCTCACACTGGGTTACCTGCAGTTGGCTACTGCAAAAAAAAAATCCAGTCGGAAGATAAACGCCTGTCGGGTTTGGATAGTGCTTTTGGCCGGGACAGTCTCAAAAGATTTGAAGGAGAATACCTGATCGCAAATATATCCATGCGGGTGGTCTTGAAAAATGATGTTTTACATTTGATGGTGCCCGGCCAGCCCGAATATGAATTGGTTCCGATGGAAAACAATAAGTTCAGCATTAAAACACTTACCGGTTTCACGGTTGTCTTTAAGAGCAACGATAAGAATGAAATAACAGAAATGCTTCCCATTCAGCCTAACGGCGCATTTAAAGCTATCCGGAAAAAATGAAAATCACGATAAGAAGGGCCGTTGCTGCCGACTGCCCCGATATGATGGAATTAATCCGGGAACTTGCCATTTTTGAAAAAGCACCCGATGCCGTTACGGTATCCCTAAACCATTTTATCGAAAGTGGTTTTGGAAATAACCCGGTATGGCAGGCATTTGTGGCCACCCTTTCCGATGCAGATGGGGTAGAAGAAAAATTAGTTGGAATAAGCCTCTATTATATCCGCTATTCTACCTGGAAGGGTCAGCGTTTATACCTGGAAGACCTCATTGTAACGGAAAAGGCACGGGGTAAAGGAATCGGGAAAATGCTTTTTGAACGCACCCTGCTGGAAGCAAAAGAGCTGAAATTAAAGGGCATGACCTGGCAGGTATTGGATTGGAATGAACCCGCCATTTTATTCTATCAGAAATACGGGACGAATATAGAAAGCGGCTGGCTAAATTGTAATCTGACGCTGATTTAATCCACTCCGTGAGCGGTTACTGTTTTATCTATTTTATGGATCAGGCCCTGCAGCACATGGCCGGGTCCGATTTCGGTAAAATTCGATGCCCCATCGGCAATCATCGCACGGACGGACTGCGTCCAGCGGACCGGACCGGTTAATTGATCAATCAGGTTTTTCTTGATCTCTTCTTTATCCATCACTGCTTTTGCAACAACATTCTGATAAACAGGACAGGTGGGATTATAAAAAGTTGTTTTTTCAATGGCGGATGCCAACTCTTCCCGAGCAGGCTCCATCAAGGGCGAATGAAAAGCGCCGCCCACCGGAATCATTATCGTCCTTCGCGCACCCACCGCTTTTAATTTTTCACATCCCAATTCAACAGCTTTCAACGTACCGCTGATCACCAGTTGTGCCTGATGGTTATAATTTGCAGGTACCAGCACTTCGCCGGTTTCTTTTTGTACCTCCAGACAAACCGCTTCAACCCCCGCTTCATCCAGTCCCAATACAGCAGCCATAGTTCCAGGATTCAGGATACAGGCCTTTTGCATGTCTTCCGCACGAATGATCACCAGTTGCATTCCATCTTCAAAAGACAAAACACCATTGGCGACAAGGGCTGAGAATTCACCGAGGGAATGACCGGCTACCATTTCCGGCTTGGCGCCATCCACGCTTTTATAGGCAATCACGGAATGCAGAAAAACGGCAGGCTGGGTAACATTGGTTTGTTTCAGATCCTCTGCAGTACCATTGAACATGATATCCGAAAGCCGGAAACCTACAATTTCATTCCCCTGTTCAAAAAGTCTTTTTGCAAAAGCACTTTGATCATAATGATTCTTTCCCATTCCCGGATACTGAGAACCTTGTCCGGGAAAAACATAAGCATGCTTCATAATTTGAACTAGAGGTTAAAAAACAAATTTGCCACAAAGCGCCCATTCAGCAAAGAAAACTTTTCCCTGCGGAACCGGTCAAGCCAGATCCGCAGAAATGAGCTTGATAAATTCACTGCGCGTTTCATTTTTTTCAAACTCCCCGTAAAAGGCAGATGTGGTGGTCACGGAATTCTGTTTTTGCACACCGCGCATCATCATGCAGAGATGGGTTGCTTCAATTACCACAGCTGCACCCAGCGGCTGCAGTGTATCGCGGATAGCATGCAGGATTTCTGTTGTTAACCGTTCCTGTACCTGCAGGCGACGGGCGTAAACATCTACCACATGGGCAATTTTACTCAGTCCG